>JAHDBW010000002.1:15606-51263 GCA_020630175.1 Anaerolineales bacterium | reverse complement strand
TTCAGCAGCGGCAGCATCCGCAGCAGCTTGTTCGGCAGCAGCAGCTTCAGCGGCGGCGGTATCAGTAGTTGCGGCTGTAGTAGACGTTCCGCCACCACTAGTTGCCGAGACGGTTGCGCCTTGCAGGGCGGCTAACGCATCTGCGGCGGCTTGGGCGGCTAGCGCATTATTGGCGGCTCGTTCAGCAGCAGCGGCTTCCGCAGCTGCATCTGTGGCTGTAGATGCGCTATTTGGTGCAATGCTATAGACGTCTAGTCTTGCGTTGAAGTAACCTGAGGTGCTTGTTTCAACAATGTCGATCAAGGTGTCTGGTGACACTGATAAACCTTCCCAGACAGCACGCCCATTAGGGCCATTAATCTCAACTTTGTAAGTTCCGGTTGGCAACGAAATGGTTGCTGTTGAACCAGCTTCAACATTCGCTGTTTCGCTTGCGGGGCCTGAAACTACAACTAACAAGCCTTGTGAAGTTTTATTTTGAATAACGAGATTCGCATTGCCTTGCGCAAATACAGTTAACGGCAGCATCACTGCTAATGCCAAAAAAATGGTTATAAACGCAAATTTTTTCTTAATAATCATTGGGGTGGTATCTCCTATTAGGCGCATTTTAGAAAATCAGAATGCTTAGTAATTTTATAGAAGTACTTTGGTTGTGTGTTGCCGGTTTTGTAGGCATTTGTCTACATCGCCTTAAAGATTTGCGCGGTTTTGGTCACACAGGCGCGTAAGTGGAACCATCGACAATAAAAAAGCCAACATCGATCAGATGTTGGCCTTTTTTATTGCCAATTGCAGTGGTTTCGCTAGCTGCGGGCCCAGCACGACAATCGTCAGTAGTAGAGGTGCCAGCGCTATGTCGTTTCGTTTAGCCAAGTACACACAATATCTGCTAAGGCTAGGCGATGCGTTGAGAAGGCGTGGTCAGCATCAAGAATAACAACATCAGGGGATACGTTCTCAACGGTGTTTAGGTCTGCTTGTAATGGGAGGAGATGATCTTCATTGCGAACGGTGGTATCTAGTGCGCCGCCCACTAAGAGAACGCGCTTGCCGCTTAGCCCGGCTATGTTGGTGTGCCAGTCATAAGTAGCCAGTGCCGGGCCAATTTCGGTCACGAGATCAGCAGCAGTTTTGCCACCGAGCGCGGTGCCCGTGCTGAGGTCTGCTTCTAGTGCGTGATGGTTTGCGTCTGTTTCTAGCGCCCACTTCACAAAATTGACCATATTCGCGCCAGCAAGAGAGCAAACGTGCTGCACATCTGTCCGTTGTTGACCGACCATTACTGATAAATATGCGCCCATACTGTGCCCAATCAAGGCCACGCGGGTGGGATCAATGCGCATGCGGGTTTGCCAGTCTGGCGTTTGGATCTGATCTAGCACGGTGTGAATATCTTCCATGCAGTGCTTGATTGTGAACTCACCATCGCTACCCCAAGCGCCTCGATAGTGGAAAAAGATCACATTCCAGCCAGCACGCCGAATGGCTTGGGCCAGATCTAAGTTCTTTTCATTGCCGGGATAGCCGTGTAATAGCACGACGGTTGGGTGTGGCCCTGCGCCGTTTGCCAGGTAGCAAATCGCATTGAGATTAGCGCCGTGGCTATTGACCATGAAGCCGGTCATCGTTGGTGGAAAGTCTGAATCGTGATTGGGGTTGTCTGGTTGATACATAGTGATGGTGTTTTAAACAGATGCGCGTTAGGGCACAGCAAGCGTGTGCGCCCCGATTGTGCCTGACAGTTAAAACGGCGTCAACACCTTGTTTTGATTATGCGGTTGGACGGTGGAAAACTGGGTGGTTAGCGGCGGCCAGTCACGGTGAAGAGCCACGCATCATCGTCTACAAATTCAAAGGAGAACTTGCGCTGTACGCGAATATCACGCAGGCCGAGCGCGTTGAAGAGTGCCTCAGCTTGGTGTGGGGTGTACCAACGTGCGCCGGGCGATTGACGATGGTCTTCGGTATAGATGATTTCGCCCGCGTCTAGGATTTCATAGCGGTCTTCGGTATGTTCAAGCTGTTGGATGTTATCGAACATGGAGCGCGACCAGCGCCGGACAATTGTGCCGTCAGGTTGCAGTGCTTCGCCGATCAGGTCCCATTCTGTGGTGTAGACCATTGAAGGATGATCGTCTGGGCTGTTATTCATGAACGTAATGGCAAGCGTGCCCCCCGGCTGGAGGTGCGCATAGAGTTTGCGCATGGCTTCTAGGGCGTCATCACGTTGGGTGAGCAGCTGAAAGTTTTGCGATGGCACAACAATCGTGTTGTAACGCTGTGGCAGGTTGAGTGTTTGGACGTCTTGCGTGTAGACAGTTGGCGTTAAGCCAAGTGCGGTGGCTTTCTTGTGGCAAACGGCTAGCATTTCTGGCGAGCAATCGACACCTTCTACGTCTAAGCCAAATTCTAGATAGTCTAGCAACAAACGGCCAGTACCAGAGCCAACAATCAAGGCGGGTGTGCCGCACATGCGGATAAGATCGCGGAAGTAAGCGCGGTCGGGCCAGTTGGACGTATCGCCGCGTAATAAATCCCACGTGGCGGCCATCAGGCCATAATATTCATAGTCTAGCGAGTCGGTCTCGCGCAAAGCATCAAACATATATCCATCGTACCTAAAGAACGGGGTGAATATATATCGATTTCGTAAGGAATTTGTTTGGATGGCCTAAACGTCGGCGATGATTTCGGTTAGGTTATGTAAAACAGGCGTGTTGACAACTGGGAAAATGAGCCGGAACGTTGTGCCATTGCCCGGATGCGAGACCACTTGCAGGCCGCCAGAGTGGGCGCGAATAATGCCAAACACGGTGGCTAGACCGAGGCCTGTACCGGACTCTTTTGTGGTGAAAAAGGGGTCAAAGATGGATTGGAGCGTGGCGGTGTCCATGCCGCTGCCGCTGTCTGAAATTTCTAGCAGCAGGTAGGCCCCACCTTGCAATTCATCATTGCCGATTTGCCACTGCTGCGCTTGCCACGTCTGGAGTTCAATTTCATCGGTCACAAGCGTAATGTAACCGGGGCGATTGCCAATTGCTTCGGCGGCATTGATCATCAGATTCAAAACCACTTGCTGCATCTGGTTTTTGTCCCCCAGAATTGCGGGCGCTTCATGACACAGTTGGCGTTTGACCTCGATTTGCCGTGGAATGCTGATTGAAATCAGCTCTTCAATATCGCCAACAAGGTTGTTAATGTCTAATTCGGCAATTGAAGGCGCTTCTTTGCTGGCATACGTAAGCAGTGATGACGTGAGGCTTGTGGCGGCGTCAATCGCGTTTTGGGCTTTGATGAGTTGCTGGTGTGATTTAGCGCCATCCTCTAAGCCGCGAATGGCGATATCGGTGTGCGCTTTGACAGTGGTAAGAATGTTGCGGAAATCGTGTGCAATGCCACTGGCCATTAGCCCAAGCGATTCCATCTTTTGTGCTTGATTGATAGCCTGCTTGGCGCGCGTGCGTTCATCAACATCGAGAATGATCAATAAGGCAGAGGGTGCGTCTTCAGTGTTTAGCATGCTCCCGCTGACCTGCCCCCAAAAGCTACGGCCTTTGTAACACGCGGTAAAGAGTAATTCATCGCCAGAAAACCCTTGCTTAGAGAGCAAGGCGTTTTTTAGGGTTGTGTATTCACTTTTGTCTTTGAGCAGAGCCGTGAGCGATTGCGCATGGAGCGTGTGCTCAGCGCAGTCAAACATGGTTGTTGCGGCGGCGTTGCTCCAGCGAATTTGCCCAACGTGGTCAAGATCGACCATGAGCACTGCACCTGGTACAGAGCCCATAATTTTTTCTAGGTGTTCTTGTTTTTCAGCCAGTGAGATGCTCAACCGTTGGGCCGTGTCTAGCGATGCTGTCATGCGCTTGAAGATGTATTGCATGCCGGTCGCCATCACGCCACAAAAGGCAATGAGTTCGACGCCACGGATGATCCAAGATGCAGGGGATAGCGAAGTTTGCAGGCGGTCTGTTGGCAGGAAGCCTGGGATCGTCAAAATGAAATAACCGGCAATCCCCATCACAACAATTGAAGCGGCTAGACTAAGTAGTGCGGCGCGCTGATTCAGGGTTGCGATGCTAATGAAGACCAGTAACGGCAAGTAAATTGTGGCGCTACCAGCTAACCCAAATAAGAAGAATTCATAACTGCAAACAATGAATGGGAGCGCTGTAATCAGGCCGGCCTTGACAGGGGTGGAGATGTACTTCTTGTCCAATGCGAGCAAGAGTACGATGGCATAAAGGGCGGCATAAATTGGGACAATGTACGCAATGTCACGCCGAACGGCCATGACGCTGGCATAAATCAGCACAGGCAAAAATATAGCGGCGCAATACTTGATGATTTTTTGGGTATACGCGTGCCGAATGTCGGTTAATGTTTCGATTGGCTCTGAGTGCATTCTACAAATCGCTCTCCTGAAAACTATCCCCACTTTATAGTATCGGATTTGGTATTCAGAAGTTGATAGATGTCTATAGAAATGCTTAAGTTTGTGTGAATTTGTGTCTATTTGTGTGTGGATTTTGGGTGTTTTGAGGAATAGCTGTGTAATTTAACTAAAAAAGCCCCGCAATAGCGAGGCTTTTAATGTGTTTGCGGGGGAAGAGCTTAGGCCAGTGGCAATAAGAAACTGAAGCGTGTGCCGACATCAACCTTGGATTCAAGCTCAATGTCCGAGTTGTGCGCTTGCACGAGCCGTTTCGCAAATGCCAAGCCTAGTCCTGTGCCGCCAAAGTGGCGGGTGGACGATCCATCTAGCTGATGGAATGGGACAAATAATTCGGAAATTCGATCGTCTGGGATGCCAATGCCGGTATCTTCTACATACAGCAGGGCGTGCGTGCCGTTAGTACGTCCGCCTAGAATGACGCGGCCATTGGGTTTGGTGAACTTAATGGCGTTGTCTAGAAACTGGTGGAGCGCCCAATTGAGTTTTTCCGCGTCGGCCTTGATGGCTGGGAAGTCTGGTGAAAGGTCTAGCGAGAGCGTGAGTTGCTCACGTTGGGCCTTCGCGACAAAGTCTTGATAGAGCTCTTTGTAGACTTTTTGCAAGTCGGTTGGTCGCAGATCGACTTTGATCTCACCGCGCGCCGTGCTGGCAAAGCGGATTAGATCCTTGATGAGTTGTTCTAGCGAAAGCACAGACCGATTGACGGTGTGTAATGCTTTGTGCTGATCTTCGTTGATGTCACCGAGGGCTTGATCGGCAAGCATTATGCTAAAGCCTTTGATCTTTGCCAGCGGAGTCAATAACTCATGTGAGATGTTGGAGATAAAGTTGATTTTGTGCTGATTTAGCTCCATCAACTTGGTGAGTGCTTCTTGTAATTCTGCGGTACGCTCAGCAACGCGGTGTTCCAACACGCGGTTGCTTTGTTGGAGTGCGTTTTGCAGTTCGATCATTTGCTCCATGATGACACGATCGAGATCGGTGCGGGTCACGAGTTCTAAATCGACAAGCGTTTGGCCTAGACGGACGTCTTTGCCTTCGGCTTTTTGCGCTTTTTGATACGCTAACGCATGGTCTAGCTGCTCTCGCGTTACCATGCCGTTGCGCAATAGATAAGTGCCTAACCGTGGAAATAGTTGCGCGGGAATATGCGGTGCTGCTCCGTTGGCGTTGGTTGCAGCAACGGCTGCACGCTCTGCAGCGAGTGCAGAAAATGCGAGCGATATACTTTCTTGGACGTTGTTTAACTGTTCAGTCATCTAATTTGCTATTTGTTATCGCATCTATTGGCAGCAATAACGGTGCCTAAAATGTCAGTGTGCGAAAAATTTCGCGTTTGGAATAAATACATTGGAAAATTCTGACAAAAAAGCTGACTGCCCGACTTTCATAATACACAAATAATTCAGTGCAGCGCAAGCTACATAAAGAGCGCAACATGCAGGAAATTAGCGATTTGAAGCGTTGCTGTACTAAAGCATGTTGTATTGTTATATCTGAGAGGTTAATAAAGAGTTATGTCGTCAATGATGAACAGTATGTGTCTACTAAATTTCCTATTTTGAAAAAAGTCGTTTACAACCCTAACTTAGCGGAAGCAATAGCGGCTTTTTTTAGCAAGTGATCACGAGACACTGTGCATAAACGAACAAATTGGCTGTTTGCCTTGTTCTTGGGCTGCGGCGTTGTTCTGCTTTGGTGGCTGGCGCAACGCGTTTCGTATCGCGCGGCTTGGCAGAGTTTGCAGGCTGTGGGCGGGTGGGGATTTATATCTCTTGCGTTGGTGAACGTCATCATTATTGTATTGATGGCAACGCGTTGGTGGCTGTTTCTGCAAGCACTGGGCGCGAGCATTGGCATTCTGCGCGTCACGCTCTATCGGCTTGCTGGCTACAGCATTAGCTATCTGACGCCGGGGCCGCAGTTTGGCGGCGAACCGCTACAACTCGTGTTAAGCCAGCGTCACGCCTCAAAAACTGCCGCGCTAACCGCCCTTGTTTTAGACCGGATTTATGACCTGACCGCGAGCTTACTTATTCTGATCCTCAGCTTTGGGATCGCGCTCGCAACCGGGTTTTCTATTCAAATTGCAAATGCAGGCTGGCTGACCGTGCTGCTGATTGGGCCGCTGCTTTACTTAATGCTGCTGTTGCGTGGCTATCAGCCGTTACATTGGGTACAGTCCAAGCGGCCACACTGGCGTTGGGTGAAAACCGCTGCAGAAAGTGAAGCGCAGTTGCAAGCGTTGCAGCGTCATAATCAGCGGGTTGTGCGGCTGGCAACACTGGTTACACTACTCACTTGGCTAGCGCAGATTGGGGAATACTGGCTGATGCTGCATTTGTTAGGCGCAACGCTAGCCTGGCAAGACTTGTTTACAGCGTTGGCTGCTGTACGGGTCGCGTTTTTGCTGCCAATGCCGGGCGCGTTAGGCACCTTAGAGGCTGGGCAGATCTGGGTCATGCAGCAACTTGGGATTGCGCCAACAATTGGCTTAGCTGCGGCCACGCTAATTCGGGCGCGAGACATAACCCTAGCGATAATTGGGCTGATTTGTGTTGGTGTGTTTGTAAACCGTAACCCATTGCAATGATGTTGAAACCCCTTCTCAACAAATTCACAAGAAAATTGCAATAAAAATAGGTTTATACTGAAATCACACACATACTTATTGTCTAACCCAAATTTTTATTATGAATAATCCTTTCCACTCCATTGTTGTACCCATATATTTTGAAGAAGAGGTGCTGCCGGAGCTGTATAAGCGTATGTCTGCCGTGATGGATCGCATCAATGGTGAGACAGAGCTGATCTTAGTTAACGATGGCAGCACAGATGAATCACTGCCAATTATGCGCCGCTTGCAACAGCAAGATAGCCGCGTCAAAGTTCTGAGTTTTTCACGGAATTTTGGGCATCAAATGGCAATTACGGCTGGGATTGATTATGCGCAGGGAGATACGGTCACCGTGATCGATGCTGACCTGCAAGATCCGCCCGAGGTCATTTTAGAACTCATTGAAGAATGGGAGCGTGGCGCTGAAGTTGTGCTGGCTGTGCGGGCCAAGCGTCTGGGTGAAACTTGGTTCAAGAAGTTTACGGCCTCAATGTTCTACCGTGTGATTGATGGCATGACAGAACTCAAGATCCCAGTTGATACTGGCGATTTTCGCTTGATGGATCGCAAGGTTGTGAACGCACTGAAGCAAGTGCGGGAACACCATCGTTTTATGCGTGGGCTATCTGTTTGGGTGGGCTTCAAACAATCTGAAGTGAAGTATGTTCGGCACGAACGTTACGCCGGTGAAACGAAATACCCACTCAAGAAAATGCTGCGCTTTGCCAAGGATGGCATTACTAGCTTCTCTTATGTGCCGTTGCAAATGGCAACCACGTTAGGGTTTATTTTTGCTATTCTGGCGTTTCTAAGTATTCCGGCGATTATTTTGGCGCGTTTATACTGGGAAACTGCATTTCTGGGCCAAGCTAGTACCTTTGCCAGTGTGATGTTCCTCGGTGGCATTCAGCTGATTTTCTTAGGCATTATTGGAGAATACCTAGGCCGCATTTATAACGAAGTAAAACGCCGTCCGCTGTACATTGTTTCTGAAAAGCTTGGCTTTGATGAACTCACCATGGACTTACCCCCACGTACGCGCACTGGACCGCTTTCAGCAAATGAACCGGTTGAAATGCTGATTAACTAATTGCACAACGGTTAAATAAAAAAGCGCCTTTGACTGTTCATTGGCGCTTTTTCTTTTTAAGAGTGTGGGTTGCTTAGCGCATATCCCAGTCTTGTCCGCCGTAGATGCCGTCACCGCCGTCAATATCTAACGTTTGGCCGGTAACCCAAGCACTTTCATCACTCACCAAGTAAAGCGCTGCGTGCGCGATATCTTCGGGCTGCCCCAACCGTTGGAGTGACTGCGTTGGTGCGCCAATGGTTGTCGCAGTTGACGGGATGCGAATCAGCCCCGGACAAATACTGTTGACGCGAACGTTATGCGGATGCAATTCACGGGCTAACGTGCGTGAGAACCCAATCACCCCAGATTTTGCGGTACTGTAGGCGATGTTGGCTTCGCGCAGCGTTTTGTAAGCGGCGGCAACAGTTAAGATCGCGCCGCCCCCGTTGGCTTTGAGATGCGGGGTCGCATGCCGCGTGCCCCAAAACAAGGTCTGCAGGTGGTTGCGCAAAACTAGTTCAAAGAAGTCTGGCTCAATTTCAGTCTGATCTTTGAGGTGCTTATAAAACCCACCTGCTAAGGCACAGTAGGCATCGAGCTTGCCAAAGTGCGTGACGGCTTGGGTGATGGCGGCTTCAACTTGTGCCTCATTGGTAAGATCAGCGTCGATTGCCAGTGCGGTGCCGCCAGCCGCGTTGATGGTGGCCACAGTTGGTGCAATGACAGCAGGTTTGCGGGCAATCAGTGCGACCTGCGCCCCATGTTGGGCAAATAAGAGCGCCATGGCGCGGCCCATACCGGGGCCAACCCCAGCTAAGATAATCGTTTTGTTGGCTAAGCGTTTCATGGCTAAAAGTATAACGAATATCAACTGCGAGCAGTAGCGGCCTTGCGCGTGTTACAAATCTGTTGGCGGCTGTGTCTACTCAAATACTATGAACTTCTTTGATCTTGTGAATATTGCTGAGCGTGAGATGACGCTCATTAACCCCACTACGCCGGCAAAAATAATTCAGCTTGGCGCGCAGCTTGGCTTGCGCCCGGGGCAGCACGTTATCGATTTTGGCTGTGGGTTTGGCGAAGTACTCACGCTGTGGGTAGAACATTTTGGCATTTCCGGCGTTGGGGTCGATATTCGACAATACGCTTGTGACCGGGCGAATGCGCGTATTCAGGCGCGTGGGCTAGAGAAGCAAATTGAAATTGTGTGTAGTAGCGGGTCTGACTATGCATTCGCAGATGGCGAATTTGATGTTGCCGTTTGCTTAGGCGCGACGTTTATCTGGGGTGGTGTTGCGCCAACGTTGCAAGCGTTAGCGCGCGCAATTGATGCAAAAGATGGCCGCATCGCAATTGGTGAGCAATATTGGAAAACAGATCGGGTGCCGCCAGTCTATGCGCAGCGGGAGAGCGCAATAAATACCGAATACGACCTGATGCGGATCTGGCGCACGGCTGGGTTTACGCTAACAGACGTGATTACGTCTAGTCAGGATGAATGGGATGCGTATCAATCTGCTAACTGGCGCGGCCTAATTGCATGGCTAAAAGAAAATCCACAGCATCCAGAACGCAATGATGTCTTGAACCACTTGCAAACCTCGCAAAACAAATATTTTCGCTATCAACGCGAATACATTGGCTGGGCGCTTTATGCACTTACCGCAGTTGTGTAATATCTGCGTCACTTTGGGTGGCAAAAGTGCACTGAACGCGTCCCAAATCCTACTGATTCTCACAATGTAAAAGACAGCGTTGCAGGCAGCGAATATTGCTAATGACGCTGTCTTTTTGCATTGTTATACTTCATCTAATAGAGTTCGGTGCTGATTCTTTCTGATTAGCATTTAGTTGTCGCCAACTGCAACGAATGACTCGCCTTTTTTAGACTATGTGATAATATTCACAATCGTAATAGACGTGATGCCAACGCACGTCGTTTCGTGCCGTATATAAGGCATAGTAGGTGCGTTGTGCAACCGTATGCTCGTTGACTCACTATAGTAGTGCTGGTATGATTTGCGACGTTTGTCAGTCGTAAATTAACGATTCGTTAGTGACAAAACCTCGAGCCTAAAATCACTAGATATACGCTTTTTTTTATGGATACCAACTGGCTTTTCATTCTCATTTTTCTCGTCTTTGCGGTAGCACTACCTGGTGCGCCGGTTGTTGCGTCTCTTTTCTTGGGGCCGCGTAAGCCAAATGCGATCAAGAATGCTACATACGAGTGCGGTGTAGAAACCGTTGGTGAAACTTGGGTGCAGTTCAAGGTGCAATACTATATTTTTGCGCTGATGTTCGTTGTATTCGATGTTGAAAGTGTTTTCCTCTTCCCGTGGGCAGTGGCTTATAACAAGCTGGGGATGTTCGCAGTGGTTGAAGGGATTATCTTTATTCTAATCCTGACGGGTGGTCTCTTCTATGTATGGAAGAAAGGCGACCTCGAGTGGGTTTAGTCAGATAGCTAATAAGTGACTGCTAGTTTTATAACTAGCAGTTTTTTGCGTTGATCGTTATTTCCGTTTTTACAGGGATTTTTCAACATGCCGGAATTTGAATTAGGGAACATTGCCGTTTGGCTGATGGAAGTTATTCTTCATCAGTTGCGCAGCTCAGGGACGCCAGAAGGTGTAGTGATGCTTGTGCGTCACATCATCGCTGCGTTGGCTGCGTCTAACTTTGTTCTTGTTATTACCGCGTTCAACATTTGGTTGGAACGTAAAGTCGCAGGTCGCATGCAGGATCGTCTCGGTCCTAACCGCGTGGGGCCGTTTGGTCTGCTCCAGACCGTGGCAGATGCGCTGAAGCTCTTCACAAAAGAAGTTATTGTGCCAGACGGTGCAGATAAAGCGATCTTCTGGATGTCTCCATTAGTAATGGTGATGTCTGTAGTCGCAATTTGGGCGGTTATGCCATTCGGGTCAACAATGATTGGCTTTGATATGGACGCCGGCTTCTTATATGTAATTGCAGTGAGCGGCATCGGTACCTTGGCTGTCATTATGATGGGCTGGGCAAGTAACAACAAATACGCACTACTCGGTTCGTTCCGTGCAGCATCTCAACTCGTTTCATATGAAGTGCCACTCATCATTTCTGGCATGGTGCCAGTGCTGTTGGCTGGTTCAATGAGCTTGCAAGACATTGTCTACGCACAAACGGTTGTTCCGGGTTACATCCTCGCCGCTCCAATTGCAGCCTTCATCTTTATGGTGTCGAACATCGCTGAAATTGGTCGCGCTCCTTTTGATACTGTCGAAGCTGAAAGTGAAATTGTGGCTGGGTTCCACGTTGAATACAGTGGTTCACTGTTCGCCATGATCTTCTTGGCTGAATTTGCCCACGCCTTCACAATCGGCGCTTTGTTCGTCGTTATGTTCCTTGGTGGCTGGCGCGGCCCTGGTGCTGAAGCATTCCCAATTCTTGGGTTCTTCTACTTCACACTCAAATCATTCTTGATGTACTTCGTTGTCATGTGGATCCGTCTGACATTGCCACGCTTGCGCATTGACCAAATGAATGACTTCAACTGGAAATTCTTGGTGCCACTTTCATTGGCAGTCTTGATTGTGACCGCAATCGTTGCGAAATTGCCGTTTGAACCAAATTCTTGGTTGCAAGCGTTAGTCCTGTTGGGCGCTAACTTGGCACTGGGCCTAGTAACAATGGGCATTCTGGTGCGTTGGTCTCGACGTGAACAAGCTGATGTTGATCAGCGTCTAAAGGCTGCAGCAGCAGACTAGTCTAGAGTACGGATAGAAAGAGGCTTATGTCTGGTTCTCAAATTGCTTTTCTAATTATTTCAGCGTTGACAGTTTATTCGGCGTTGATGGTTGTTACAGGTCGTAACTTAGTGCGTTCTGCGCTATGGCTTGTAATGACATTGTTTATGGTTGCGGCTGTCTTCACAACCTTGGACGCTGGCTTTATGGCAGTTGTCCAAATTGTGGTTTACATCGGTGCAATCGCGATTTTGATCTTGTTCGCCGTCATGTTGACGCGCAAAGTGATGAACGATACAGAACCCCAAACCAATGACAATTGGTGGATGGCGGTGATTGTGTCGGTTGTGATCTTTGTAGGCATGGTCTTTATGGTAAGCGGCGTTAGCTTGCCAGCCCGCCCAGCCAGCGACGTATCAAATCAAATTGTTGATTTGGGGAACGCATTTGTGAGCCCTAACCAATTTATTTTACCGTTTGAAGTTGCGTCAGTCTTACTGATTGCGGCGTTGATTGGTGGGATTGCAATCGCAATGCCGCGAGAAGAGGAAGGCTAAATGATCCCATTAGAATGGTATCTAATCCTGTCATCAGTGCTGTTTTGCGTTGGTCTGTATGGTGTGCTAGCACGCCGCAACGCAATTGCAATCATGATGTGCTTGGAATTGATGATGACCTCAATCACCATCAATTTAGTTGCGTTCTGGCGTTATGGCAACGTTGCGAACCTGTCTGGTCAAGTGTTTGCGGTTATCGTGTTTGCGGTAGCAGCAGCTGAAGCAACCGTTGGGTTGGCACTTGCAATTTCGATTTATCGCAACCGCGATACGGTTGTTGCAAACGATCTCAATCTATTGAAATGGTAATGAGTGAGGTGGTGCATTTGATAGTGCGCTAACTGACTACCTAATTCATATGAACACAACTCTTCTTATTTGGCTAATTCCGGTTCCGCCGCTAATCTCGTTTTTGCTGATTGTTTTATTTGCAAATCGTACTAAAGCGCTGAGCCACTCTATTGCACTAACTTCAGTGATCATGTCTTGGATCATGAGCTGGATCGTGGTGTTTTCTGCGTTTGCAAAGGGATATTACTATGGAGAGAATCCTTTCCACAGCTATATTCACTGGCTGCCAACGGGGACTACGTATCTCGACATGGGTGTGGCTGTTGACAACTTGAATTCAATTCTGTTGTTCTTCGTTCCGCTTTGTATCGTTGCGATTTTCCTTTACAGCATTGGCTACTCTAACTTTGGGAAGCCTGTACACGACCATGACCTGCCGGGTACACCGCCACATCATGGTGTTGATCCGTTATATTCACGGTTCTTTGCCTTCTTGTCATTGTTCGCTGGCGCAATGCTCACCCTGACCGTTGCAGACAACTTGTTGCTACTCTTTGTTGGTTGGGAAGTGATGGGGTTATGCTCATACTTGCTGATTGGCTTCTGGTACGGCCGCGAATACGACGATCCAAAAGCAACGCCACCACGCATTGCAGCAATCAAAGCGTTCCTAACAACGCGTGTTGCTGATGTAATGATGTTGCTGGGGATTGCTTACTTGTACTCACAGGCTGGCACGCTCAACTTCCACGATATTTTCTTCAATGAAGAGCTGATGTATGACTTGACGCACAACCCGTCAATGATTGCTGGCTTTACCGTTGCTAACCTCATTGGCTTGTTGCTCTTTATCGGTACAGTCGGTAAATCAGCGCAGTTCCCACTCCATGTCTGGCTGCCAGACGCAATGGAAGGGCCTACGCCAGTGTCTGCAATGATCCACGCAGCTGCAATGGTTTCAGCGGGGATCTACATGATCATCCGCATGTTCCCAATTATTTCTGCAGGCGGATCGCACGGGCCAAACCCAACAATGGAAATCATCACCTTTATTGGTGCTTTCACTGCATTGTTCGGGGCCACAATTGCAATTGCGCAATACGATGTCAAACGCGTATTGGCTTACTCAACCATTTCTCAGCTCGGCTTTATGGTCGCAGCGCTGGGCATGGGCGCTTATGTCGCCGCTACATTCCACCTGATGACGCACGCCTTCTTCAAAGCGTTGCTGTTCATGGGCTCAGGCTCAATCATTCACGGTGTTGAACACGGCATGCACGATGTGCACGAACACATCGATCCGCAAGACATGCGCAACATGGGTGGTCTCAAAAGCCGCATGCCAATTACCTACTGGACATTCCTGATTGGTGGTCTGGCGCTTTCTGGGTTCCCATTTGTAACCGCTGGCTTCTGGTCGAAAGATGAAATTCTTGGTGACGCTTGGGCGCACCATCACTACATTGTATTTACCGTATTGTGTATTGCAGCCTTCCTAACGGCTTACTACACCATGCGCCAAATTTCACTCACGTTCTACGGCGAACCACGCACAAAGAGTGCAGAGCACGCACACGAAAACAACTGGACAATGACCTTGCCGCTTGTTGTGCTGTCTTTCTTTGCAATCTTCGCTGGTTTCATTGGTGTTCACGGCGAGTTCCCAGTTCTGGGTCAACTCTTCGGTAACAATCCATTTGAACACTGGTTAGTTGGTGCGCTACCAAAAGACATGCAACCGAAGCCATTTACCTTTACTTGGTTCCCGGTCATTATGTCAATTGCGGTTGCGCTGGGCGGTTTGTTAGTTGGGTACTTGGTCTATGGCCGCAACCCACTCAAATCAGCTGATCAAGTTGACCCTGTCAAAAAATTACTCGGCCCATTGTGGACCATGTTGGAAAACAAATACTACGTGGACGAGTTCTACTACGCCGCGTTTGTCAAACCAGCCCACTGGATTGGCGAAACGTTGACGTTCAAAATTATTGATCGCGGCATTATCGATGGCATTATCCACTTTGTGGCTAGTTTCTTCTGGAAGGCAGGCGTTGGCTCTGCTGCTGTCGAACAAGTCGCAGTTGATGCGCCACCAGATCGCATGGCTGACGGTGTCCGCTGGACAGGCGATGCAATGAAGTACATTCAAACTGGCCGCATTCAAAACTATCTGATGTATACCGTGATTGCAATTGCACTCATCGGTGTGTTGTTCGGGTTCTTGGTTGCAGGGTAGTTGACGATTATGGAATTTATCAACAATAACTTGCTGATGCTCATCCTGTTCACGCCATTACTTGGCATGACAGCGGTGATGTTGGCTCCTAACAATAAAGGCACAATTGCACGCATTGCGTTTGCATTTAGCCTCATTCCGTTGTTGCTTACCCTCTATTTGTGGGCAAACTACGACTTTGTTGCTGGCGGCTTCCAATTTGAAGTCAACGCACGCTGGTATCCGTCTGTAAACGCAGGCTTCCACCTTGGCGTAGACGGCCTGAGCGTGCCAATGGTCTTGCTGGCAAACTTGCTAGTGCCATTGTGTATTCTGGCTTCTTTCAATGTTGATCGCATTCGCGGCTTCATGGCCTTGTTCTTCATTTTGCAAGTGGGTACGCTGGGCGTGTTCCTTTCATTGGACTTGTTGCTCTTCTTCGCATTCTACGAAGTTGGTTTGGTGCCGATGTACTTCCTCATCAATCAATGGGGTAGCCCGAAAGGCAAACGCGAACTTAGCCGCGGTCGGATTGTTCCAGCCCGCGAATACGCGTCTTTCAAATTTATGATCTACACCATGGCTGCTGGCTTGGGCTTGTTGCTCGCCATTCAGCTTATTGGGATTACCCAAGGCACCTTTGACCTGCCAACGTTGTACGCAACGTGGCCAACGTCAAATGAAACATTCTTGAACTTTGCGTCTGCAAGCACAGTCAAGACGGTTGCCTTCTGGGCCTTCTTTGTTGCGTTCGCAATCAAAGTGCCGCTCTTCCCGTTCCATACATGGCTACCAGATGCACACACTGAAGCACCAACCGCCGGATCAATGATCTTGGCTGGCGTTTTGCTGAAGCTGGGTGCTTACGGGTTCCTACGCTTGGTTATCCCATTGTTCCCAGAACAATCGGCGGCCGCTGCGCCAATCATCGCCCTGCTCGGGATGCTTTCAATCATCTTGGCGGCGTACTCTGCTTACGGTCAAACAGACTTCAAGCGCTTGGTTGCATATTCTTCAGTCAATCACATGGGCTTTGTTGTTCTTGGGTTGGCGGTTGTTGCTTGGGCTGCCGGAAACGCTGTTGACCCAACCACGTTGGCCTTGGCTGGCGCGGGTGCAGTTATTCAAATGTTCAACCACGGCCTTTCAGCTGCGGCAATGTTCTTCTTAGTTGGTGTGGTGTATGAACGTGCCCACACGCGCAACCTTGATGAACTTGGCGGTGGGATCTGGCAATACGCACCGATTTACGGTGGGATGCTGATCTTCTCTTCAATGGCATCACTTGGGTTGCCAGGTCTGAACGGCTTCGTTGGCGAATTCGCAATTGTCCGTGGATCTTGGCCAATCTTTACTTTCTATACCGCGCTAAGCATGATCGGTTTGTTTATGACTGGTGCTTACGTATTGAAAGGTATTCGTAAAGTCTTGCACGGTCCAATCAATCCGCATTGGGCTGATCACAACATGGAAATGAACGTGCGCGAAATTGCGGTAATGGCGCCCTTGCTAGTTCTGATGCTGTTGATCGGTGTCTGGCCAGCGAGTATCGCGAATATGATCAATTACGCAATTGTGCACCTTTTTGGATAGGCTTTAATGGACTTCCCAATTCTTTCAGTAATTACTTTTCTTCCGGGCGTTGTTGGCTTAGCGTTGCTAGCCTTCCCAGAAGATAAAAAAGAACTCATCCGCTGGACCTCGCTAATTGCGGCGATTGTCTGTATGGTGCTTTCTATCATTGTGTATTTCAGCTATGACATCGAGCTTGGCGGGTACCAATTTGAAGATCGCTTTGACTGGATCCCAGCTGTCGGCATTAGCTACATCGTTGCTGTTGATGGGCTAAGCCTGCCAATGGTGTTGTTGACCGGGATTGTGATGGTTACCGGTGTGCTCATCAGTTGGGGCATTGAAGACCGTCCACGCGAATTCTTTGCACTACTCTTCTTCTTAGCGATGGGTGTGTGGGGTGTGTTCGTTGCACAAGATATGTTCACACTGTTCTTCTTCTATGAAGTGGCAGTGTTCCCAATGTACCTCATGATTGCCATGTGGGGTTGGAAAAAGACCCGCGAATACGCAGCCATGAAGCTGACCCTCTTCCTTGTGGTGGGGTCGCTCTTCGCACTGATTGGTGCGCTGGCAATGTATTCAGCATCTGGTCTTGGCACATTCGACATGTTCATTATTCAAGAGCAAGCCGAATTTACCCGCGAATTCCAAATTACTTGGTTCCCATTTGTCTTTATCGGTTTCATTGTGTTGGCGGGGATGTTCCCGTTCCACAACTGGAGCCCGGTTGGTCACGTGGCAGCGCCGACGGCAGTGTCTATGTTCCATGCTGGGGTATTGATGAAGCTGGGTGCTTACGCTGCACTGCGGGTTGGGGTTGTACTCCTGCCTGAAGGTGCAAAGTTCTGGCTACCTTATGTGGTGGTACTGGCCTTCGTAAACGTTGTTTACGGGTCACTCATCGCAATGACGCGTAAAGACTTGAAGTACATGATTGGTTACTCTTCTGTTTCGCACATGGGGTTGGTGGTACTTGGTATCGCAACCATGAACGAAATTGGTCTGACCGGTGCTGGGCTGCAAATGTTCTCTCACGGGGCAATGACGGCGCTCTTCTTCTCATGTATCGGGATGGTTTATGACCGCGCTCACACCCGCATGATCCCAGAGCTGGGTGGTGTAATGAAGAAACTCCCAATGGTTGGGGTTGCCTTCATCATTGGTGGTTTGGTTTCAATGGGGATGCCATTGTTCTCTGGCTTCGTTGCTGAATTACCAATCTTTATGGGTGCTTGGCGCGCAGGTGTGCAAGGCCCAGACTTTATCGCAAATTACTACGCTTGGATCGCGATCATTTCTGCACTCGCAATTGTGATTACAGCGGCTTACATTATCCGTGCTGTTAGCGCGGTCTTCTTCGGCCCGATCCCAGAAAAAATTGAACACGAACTCACGCCAATCCGTTGGCAAGATCGAACTGCAATCGTCATCCTACTGGTGTCATTGCTAGCCTTGGGCTTCTATCCTGCTTGGATGGATACCGTAATCAAGACTGGTGTTGACAGCGTAATGGCGGTCCTTGGAGCATAAGCTGTGGATTTTACAACTTTCGAAGCTGCGCATTTCCTAGCCATCCTGCCTGAGATAGTACTCATCGCAGTTGCTGCGCTCGTCATGTTTATGGACGTGGTGCAGAAAGGCGAAAGCCGCCGCATGATGGGCTATGTCACTGCTATCGGTTTGATGGCTGCGATGTTCATTGGAATTGGTTTTTCACTGCCTATGGGCGACCCTAAACTACTGTTTGGTGGGACCATCCGCCACGACATGCTAGGGTTTGTTTTCCGCATGATGTTCTTGGTTGCAGGTGCAATTACAGCCCTGATCACAATGGATGTCAAAGGCTTGGGCAAACGTGGTGATTTCTACGCGGTATTGATCGCAGCAGTAATTGGCATGAACTTCATGGCAATTGCCTCTGACCTGATCATGCTGTACTTGGCAATTGAAACGACAAGTATCTCTGCATACGCACTCACGGGCTTCTTGCTCAACAGTGATCGTTCAGCAGAATCTGGTCTGAAATACTTCTTGTTTGGCGCAGTCACCTCAACGGTCATGCTGTTTGGGTTTAGCCTGCTTTACGGTTTCACTGGTCACACAAACTTGTACGGCATTGCAGAAGCCCTAGGCGCTGGCAATGTTCCATTTGTAACGCTAATTGGTATCGCGGTGATGATCTTGGTCGGGATTGGCTTCAAAATCTCTGCCTTCCCATTCCATTTCTGGACACCAGATGTATACGAAGGGGCACCAACGCCAATTACAGCGTTTGTCTCAACGGCATCAAAGACTGCCGGGTTCATCGTTCTAATCCGGGTCTTTATCATTGCGCTTTCCACTAATAGTGGCGTTGCGGGCTGGCTGCCATTGATGATGGCAATTGCCGCAGTCACAACTACTATTGGTAACTTGGTTGCGCTAGCCCAAACAAACATCAAACGTTTGCTGGCCTACTCTTCAATTGCTCACGCAGGGTATACCCTGATGGCATTTGTCGCATTTGAAAGCCAACCTGAACAAAGTGTTTCGGCTGCAACGTTCTACCTGATGACCTACATCGCGACCAACCTGCTTGCATTTGCGATCATTATCGTATTTGCCCGCGCAGCTGGGTCTGATGAAATCAAAGACTATGCGGGCATGAGCCGCCGCTCACCTTACCTGGCACACATGATGCTCGTTGCCTTCCTCTCACTGGCAGGTATTCCACCATTGGCTGGCTTCTTAGGGAAGTTCTTCATCTTCAAAGTTGTTGTAGATGCGGGCCTTTACTGGTTAGCAATTGTGGGTGCAATCAATGCGCTTGTGGCGTTGTACTACTATCTGATTGTGATGAAAGTTGTTTATGTTGATCCAGCACCAGAAGGCGCTAGCAAAATCAGCATTACCCGCCCATATCAAATTGCAATGGTGGCATTGACCATCAGCGTAATTGTTCTGGGGACTGCGGCAACACCTTGGTATAACTGGGCCATCGCTGGCGCTTCAAGTTTGTTCTAAATTTGAAGTTGGTATAGTTGATTGTGATATAATCCGCAATCGCCAGCAGAGTCTAAAAATGAGCGAAGAAAAACCTAATCAACCAGAAAATAGTTACATGCAAGGCCTACTTATTGGGCCTGAAGTAACTGGTGTGATGGGGCAAATTGCTGGGATGTCTGTCATCATTATTGGTGCGGGCTTGGCGTTAGGGATTATTCTCGATCGCACACTCGGCACAAAGCCAATGTTTACATTGGCTGGTATATTGATATCTCTACCACTACATATGTGGTTGGTATATAAGATTGCAATGCGCGCAGTAACGCAAATTGCGGTCAATCAAAAAAAACAAAATCAAACAAATTTAAATTCAGATCAGGAGGACACTCTAAGTGAGTGATCACAGTCATACGTCCACAACAGATCAATCATCAGGCGGCAATGGTAGAACTATTGCCATGCTTGCGTTGATTCTACTGGGGGTTGCCGCAGTTGTGATTGGTGGTATATGGGCACCACGCAGTCCAGCGGTTATTCTGCCAGCTGAAAAAATCAACATCTTTGGTATCAAGTCATTTTTTGGCGTGCCATTGGTAAATACACACACGGCTATGATCATTGTTGATCTTTTGATCGTGATGTTAGTGCTTACCATTCGTCGCGGCGCGAAGACTGCAGCAACCAGCGCTCCCTCAGGTTGGTACAACGCTTGGGAAGCAATCATTGAATATTGGTGGAACCAAACCAGCGAAGTTGGTGGGAAATACACCAAGAAAATCTTCTACTGGGTTATCGCTATTTTCTTCGTTGTTTGGTTCGCCAACATGAGTAAATTGGTGCCAGGCTATGAAGCAATTGGGAACTTTGTAGAAGTTCACAAAGCGGGCCTAACTGGGTACGATGCGCAAAACTTGTTTGGCAATGTGTATGCTCTCGATGGTGAAGGCATTCGCGTTACAGACGATATGCTATACCATGGCGATGATCATGGTGCAGTTGAAACCGGTGGCGTTTTGGCGAGTGCAGTACTTGCTGAAGACACTGGCAAAATCTGTGAGCACCTGTGTGAAGTTATCCCATGGTTCCGTGGTCTTGCAACTGACATGAACTTCACGTTCGCTCTGGCAATTGTTGTCATGGTGATGGTGCAAGTGATTGGGGTGCAAGCGCTAGGGATTGGTTACTTCCAAAAGTTCATCAATATCCCAGCACTTAGCTCACCAGGCATGGGCAAAATCGACTTTGCGGTCGGCCTGCTCGAAATCGTCTCGGAAGTCTCAAAGATCTTGTCATTTAGCTTCCGTCTATTCGGTAATATCTTTGCGGGTGGTTTGCTACTCGCGATTATCGGTGTGCTTGTTCCAGTCATTTTGCCGGGCGGTATCTTCTTGCTCGAAACATTTGTTGGTTCAATCCAAGCTTACGTATTCGCAATTCTAACGTTGGTGTTCATGGCGCAAGCCACTCACGCACACCACTAATTGAAATTGAAAATTCCTGATCTGGGTGTTGTACGCGCCCAGATCAATATTAAAAAACAAAAAAACTTACTCAAATAATTCCTGGAGGACACTCAAAATGGAAGGTAACATCGCTGAAGGTCTCAAATTTGTAGGCGCAGGTCTATCAATGGTTAGTGCTATCGGTGCAGGCTTGGGGATTGGTATCCTCGGTAGCGGCGCTGTACAAGCAATTGGTCGTAACCCAGATGCAGCACCACTAATTCAACAAAACATGATTCTTGCAATTGCGTTTGCTGAAGCTGTAGCTATTTACGCACTCGCGACCTCACTCATTCTCATCTTTGCTGCTTAGTAAACTAACACAAAGACATAGTGAAAATTCACTAAGGAGAATTATCAAATGGAAGCATTAGGAATTAATCTTGGCTTCTTAACGGTTCAGTTGTTGAACTTCCTCTTGGCTGCATTCGTGTTGTCACTTGCTTGGAAGCCACTGACAGAAGCGTTGGAAAAGCGCAAGAAAACCATCGCTGATGGCTTGGAAGATGCTCGTGTTGCACAAGAAGCACGCGCAAATGCCGAGAAAGAAGCAGGCAAAATCGTTGCTGACGCTCAAGCAGAGCGCGCAAAGATTGTCGCTGAAGCAAATGCACAAGCTGACAAAGTTCGTGTTGATCTAAAAGCTGCTGCTGAACAAGAAGCTGCTGATATCAAATCAGCTGCTGAAGCTGGCCTAGAAGAAGCACGTAACAACGTGTTGAACGACGTCCGCCCTCACATCAGCGCATTGGCTATGGCTGCTGCTAACAAAGTTGTTGGCGCAAGCTTAGACAAGAAACAACAACAAGCACTCATCGACGACTTCTTCTCAAGCGTAGAAGGCGGCGTTGCAGCACTGGAAGGTGCAGAAGCTGCTGAAGTTGTAAGTGCATTACCGCTTAGTGCCAAAGAACAAGGCAAAGTTGCTAAAGAACTTGGTATGAAAGCTGATGCAGTGTCATTCAAAGTGGATCCAAGCCTGCTTGGCGGTCTAGTTGTACGTTCAGGGGACCGCGAAATCGACGGTTCAGTAAAACGTAAAATGGACAGCCTCGCTGGTAGCCTTGGCTAAACGCGACACTTACGTTTCGTAACAATAAGAGCCCCTGATACGCCTAGCGTGTCAGGGGCTTTTTTGTTAATGAACGCCTATAAAACCTTGTTGTAAGCGCAGGGACGCTATACACTGTTGACTATGAAATTATCAGACCTGTTACAGGCAGTTGCAGAACAAGTTACCTTCAACAGCAGCGCAAGCACCGCTGACCCAGAGATTGCAAGCGTCACCCATGATTCGCGTCAGGTGGCTGCAGGCACGTTGTTTGTAGCGCGTAAAGGCGAAAGCGTTGATGGACATCGTTTTATTGCCAATGCTGTGGCAGCCGGCGCTGCGGCAGTTGTCGGTGAACAGCCGTATGCAGAGTTAGAAACTTCGCTGGACATTCCATACTTGCAAATTGCAGATGCCAAACCCGCCCTCGCTTGGCTAGCCGCAGCCTTGCATAACTTTCCGGCGCGTCAGTTGGTCATGATCGGCGTAACGGGCACTGATGGTAAAACCACAACCTGTAATCTGATTTATAGCGTGCTGCATACTGGCGGCCTCAAAACGGGCCTGATTAGCACCGTGAATGCCGTGATCGGCGACACGCAACAAGATACTGGACTGCATGTAACCACGCCAGATGCGCATGAGATACAAGCGTATTTAGCGCAAATGGTTGCCGCTGGGCTAACCCACTGCGTATTAGAAGTAACCTCGCACGGCTTAGCGCAACATCGGGTCACGGCCTGTGAATTTGATGTCGGCGTTGTGACAAACATCACGCATGAACATTTAGACTATCATGGCTCGCGTGAGGCGTATTTTGATGCCAAGGCGCTTTTGTTTGAAGGCCTTGCTTCAAGTTACCGCAAGCCGGGCGTTCGTAAGCTAGCGCTGCTCAATCGTGATGACAGTAGCTACACCGAGTTGCGCGACCGGACGGATGTTGAAGTGATTGGCTACGGGCTTTCACAAGTGGCGCGGTTGCATGGGTGTAACGCAAAATTCTCAGCATCTGGCACCACATTTGATGTCACGCTAAATGGTGCTTGGCGATCTTTCAAAACGCAGCTAATTGGCTTATTTAACGTTTCAAACAGTTTGGCCGCCATTGGGGTTGGGCTGGCGCAGCGCTTGCCAGTCGAAACGATTCAGCAAGGCGTTGCTGCGTTAGCGGGCGTTGCCGGACGGATGCAGCTCTTTGACGCAGGCCAAGACTTCATTGCAATTGTTGACTTTGCGCACACGCCCAAATCATTAGAGGCCATTCTTAAAACGGCGCAAGCGCTTACAGATGGAAAAGTAATTGTGACATTTGGCTCCGCTGGCCTGCGTGATGTTGAAAAGCGACGTTGGATGGCCGAAGTTGCGGCGCAGCATGCCGACTACACAATCCTAACGGCTGAAGATCCACGAACAGAATCCCTAACCGAAATTCTTTCGGAAATGGCCGCAGGATGTACTAAAATGGGAGGCCGCGAAAACGAGACCTTCTGGCGTGTTCCAGATCGGGAAAGCGCAATTCGGTTTGCCGTGCAAAAAGCACAGCCCGGTGATGTAGTCCTCGCTTGCGGAAAAGCGCACGAACAATCGATGTGCTTCGGCACGACAGAATATCCTTGGGATGATCGCATTGCGATGCAAGCTGCTTTAGCGGCACGCATGAACAAGCCCGCACCTGCGGTTCCCAAGCTACCAACAAGTAAATAAATGTAACGGTTTGAGCTGCTCGCATAGCGGTCAGTCTCTGTATCCTTTCTATAAAAATGTCCCGCGAACGGTACGACTTTACGGTAAGAGCAACGCTAATAGCATTAGACGCAGCAATGATTGCATTGGCTGTGCTTTTTGCATTCCTGTTGCGGCGCTCTATTCCAATCCCTGAAGTCTTAGCAGACTCACCTTCTTTTGCGGCGCTGTTGCGCTTTGTGCCCTTACAAGTGCTCGCCGTGATTTTGTTGATGTATCTCAATCGGATGTATCACCAAGTGCGTGCCTCTGCGCGGGTTGATGAATTTTCGTTAGTCTTGTTGTCGGCCTCTGGCGGCACGTTGCTAGCGGTGGCGTTTAACACGCTGGGCTATCAGAACACGCCATTTGAGGCCAACTTGCCACGCGCGCTATTGATTTACGCCTGGCTCAGCACAATTTTATTCGTCGCGATTGGGCGCTTCATTCACCAGCGCATCCGCCAACGCTTACTAAAACGTGGCATTGGCCGCGAACGCGTGCTAGTTGTGGGTACCAATGAAGTCTCGCAAGTGGTTGTGCAAAAATTGCAATGGTCCCCTAATTTAGGCTATGACCTAATCGGGATTGTGGCCAACAACGGCGAGCATCCGCCAGAAATGCTAGGCGCACCTGTCATTGGCGCAACGGTAGATATCATCGAATTGCTCGATGCCAATGAAATTGATGAAGTGATTATCGCCCTGCCGCAAGCAACGCGCTTAGAACTGTTGAATTTGATTGCAGATTGCCACCGTGGACGGGTAAGCGTGCGGGTCTTGCCAGACGTGTTTGAAATTATGGCTGGGGAAGTCTCTGTTGCTGACCTTGGTGGTTTGCCATTGCTAAGCGTGCGCGACATTGCCTTGCGCGGTTGGCGGCTTTCGCTCAAGCGCGGCTTCGATATTCTTGGCTCAGCGTTTGGCCTGTTCCTCACGGCGCCCATCATGGTGCTGTTAGGTATTCTGATCAAGCTTGAATCGCCTGGCCCGGCGCTGTTCATTCAAGAGCGGGTCGGCTTAGATGGCGAACCGTTCCGCGTGCTCAAGTTTCGCTCGATGCGGGCGGATGCTGAGGCGCTCTCCACCTGGACAGTCAAAGACGATCCACGTCGGACGCGCATTGGCACCTTCATCCGGAAGTATTCATTGGATGAACTGCCGCAGTTTGTAAATGTCTTGCTGGGTGAAATGAGCCTCGTCGGGCCGCGTCCAGAGCAAGAGCGGTATGTACAAGAATTTCGCCAAAGCATTCCGCGCTATATGGAACGGCACCGTGAAAAAGCAGGCCTAACCGGCTGGGCGCAGGTGAATGGCTTGCGTGGTGATTCATCAATCGAAGAGCGTACCAAGTACGATCTTTGGTACATTGAACATTGGTCGCTGTGGCTGGATATCAAAATTTGCGTGCGCACCGCAGTTCAGGCTGTAACCGGCCAAGGCTATTGATGCTATACGACTAAGTGCCGCTGGCGCGAATTGACATTTACACTATTGAGGCAGACTTTATCCTATGGTATAGTCTCGCCCGACTGAAAAAACTAAACATTCTTATCCAGAGAGGTGGAGGGACCGGCCCGTTGAAACCTCGGCAACCTATAGTAGGTGCCAATTCCGTGCATTTTAGAAATGTAAGAGATGAGAAGGCGACAAATACTAAGTAAACCATGTCCCTTCTAATGAAGGGATTTTTTATTTCAGGAGAAAATCAAAATGAGCTCTACTTTTATGACCTCAAAAAGCCTATTCTTCACGTCAGAATCAGTGACAGAAGGGCACCCAGATAAAATGTGTGACCAAATCAGTGATGCTGTATTGGACGCTTGCTTTGAACAAGACCCAATGTCACGCGTTGCTTGTGAAACCGCGATCAAGACCGGTTTTGTGATGTTGCTCGGTGAAATTACCACGAAAGCTGTCATCAATTATGACGCGCTAGTACGTAAAGTTGTCAATGAAATTGGCTATGACGCCAGCGAAAAAGGCTTTGACGGTAGTAGCTGTGGCGTTCAAGTTGCAGTTGCTGCACAAAGCCCAGACATTGCCCAAGGTGTTGATGCTGCACTAGAAACCCGCACAGACGGCCCAACCGACGCAGAAATTGACGCCGTTGGTGCTGGTGACCAAGGCATGATGTTTGGTTACGCTTGTAACGAAACCCCAGAATTGATGCCACTACCAATCGCTCTGTCACACAAGTTGGCATTGCGCTTGTCACAAGTACGTAAAGACGGCACCTTGCCTTGGTTGCGCCCAGACGGCAAAAGCCAAGTCACCGTGGAATACTGTGAAGGGAAACCAGCTCGCATCGACACCGTGTTGATCAGTACCCAACACGCGCCAGAAATTAGTCAAGAAGATATCCGCACCAACTTGATTGAACACGTCATTATGCCAACCTTGCCTGCCGATTTGGTTGACGATAACCTCAAGATTTTCACCAACCCAACCGGTCGCTTTGTGATTGGTGGCCCTATGGGTGATGCAGGTCTGACTGGCCGCAAGATCATTGTAGACACCTATGGTGGCATGGGCCGTCACGGTGGTGGCGCATTCAGCGGGAAAGACTGCACCAAGGTAGACCGCAGTGCGGCTTACGCATCACGCTGGGTTGCAAAGAACGTGGTAGCTGCTGGTTTGGCAGACCGCTGTGAAGTGCAACTTGCATACGCGATTGGCGTTGCAAAGCCATTGAGCATCAACGTTGAAACCTTTGGCACCGGCAAAATTGCTGACGAAAAAATTGCCGCATTGGTCGACGAACACTTTGACCTCCGCCCAGGTGCGATCATCCATGAATTGGATCTGCGCCGCCCAATCTACCGCCAAACGGCTGCCTACGGTCACTTCGGTCGCACCGACATTGACCTACCATGGGAAAACACAAGCAAAGCTGCTGCGCTTACCGCTGCTGCTGGCCTGTAAGCCCCACTGGTTTAGAAGAAATAAAAATGCCGCACATTGTGCGGCATTTTTTGTTTAAGTTGGGGTGATTTTGGGCTGCTTACTTTCTCGTGTTGGCGTCCATCACGGCCACAGACGCCATGCTGACAATATCGGCAACGGCATCTGCCTCTTGCAAAACGTGGACCGGCGCGTCAATCCCAAGTAGGATCGGGCCGATTTTTTCTGCGTTACCAATTTGGTGCAGTAGCTTGTACGCGGCGTTGGCCGTGTCGAGGTTAGAGAACACCAGCACGTTCGCTTCTTTGATGTTGCTAAACGGATAGAGCTCTTGCATCAATTCTGGGTTGAGCGCAACGTCGGCTTGCATCTCACCATCGATTTGAATGTCAGGGCGTTTGTCGTTGACTAAGGTGACAGCCTCGCGCACTTTCCGCGTGTATTCATGCGGCACACTGCCAAAGTTAGAGAAACTGACCATCGCAACTTGCGGTTCAATCTCTAACTTGCGGGCAAAGTCTGCGGTCAGAATAGCGGCTTCGGCCAGCGTTTCTGCTGACTGTTTGATGTTGACCGTGGTATCCGTCAGGAAGTACACGCGATCATTCACAATCATGATGTACAGACCAATGGCCTTGCTGACATCTGGGCTAGTGCCAAACATTTTCAAGGCTGGGCGCAATACGTCTGGATATTTGGCTGTTAGGCCAGATAAGAACACATCAGCAGCGCCTTCTTTTACCATCATCAATCCATAGTAGTTGTTACGGTTGTTGATGCGCTCCAGCGCCATTTTCATGGTCATGCCATTACGTTGACGAATATTGAAAAGGGTTTCGGCGTAGGCTGCTGCATGTTCAGATTTCTTCGGATTGATAACCGTTGGCGCAAAGTCTAAGCCGAGTTTTTCAATTGCGTCTTCAACCACCCGTGGCCGACCTAATAAAATCGTCTCACCAAATTTCTCGGCTTCAATACGGGCGGCGGCGCGAATGATCTTTGGCTCTTCCCCTTCCGCAAAAACAATCCGTTTTGGCGAGAGCATTGCCTTATTAAGAATGCGTTGTTTGACTTCGCTACCACGGCCGCCCATCCGGCGCCCAAGCGACAGGCGATATTCATCAAGATCGATGTTACGGCGGGCGACGCCGCTTTCCATTGCCGCTTTGGCAACCGCTACACATTCCCAAATAATGACTCGTGGGTCAAATGGTGTCGGGATAATGTATTCACGGCCAAACTTCAGCGACTTCACGCCATAGGCATCCAGCACGCTGTCCGGCACATCTTCTTTGGCTAATGCTGCCAGCGCATGGGCTGCAGCAATTTTCATCGGTTCATTGATAGAGGTCGCATTGACGTCTAGTGCACCGCGAAATAAAAACGGGAAGCCCAGTACATTGTTGACTTGGTTTGGGTAGTCACTGCGGCCTGTGGCAATGATGGCATCGGGGCGCGCTGCCCGGGCAACCTCATATGGGATTTCTGGACTAGGGTTCGCCAGCGCAAAAATAATAGGGTTCGGTGCCATGGTCTTGACCATGTCTGCGGTGAGCACATTGGCAACGGAAAGTCCTAAGAAAACATCTGCTCCAACAATTGCCTCGGCCAGCGTGCGGGCTGTGCTTTCTGTTGCAAAGGCCTCTTTTTCAGGGAACATATCAACAGTGCGGCCTTTGTAAATCACACCATGAATGTCACTCATGATGATATTTTCACGCTTGACGCCTAAAGACACATAAAACGTGGTTGTGGCAATCGCGCTAGCACCAGCACCAGAGACAACAATTTTTACATCTTCACGGGCTTTGCCCACAATCTCAAGCGCGTTGATTAGGCCCGCGCCAGAAATAATTGCAGTCCCATGCTGATCATCATGAAAAACCGGAATGTCTAGTTCGGCCTTGAGGCGGCGTTCCACTTCAAATGCTTCAGGCGCTTTGATGTCTTCCAGATTGATCCCGCCAAATGTTGGCGCAATGGCTTTACAGACGCTAATGAGATGTTCCGCGTCTTCTGCGTCAACTTCAATATCAAACACGTCGATATCGGCGAATTTCTTGAACAAGACGCCTTTCCCTTCCATCACTGGCTTACTTGCCAGAGCGCCAAGGTTGCCAAGGCCCAAAATAGCGGTTCCATTGGAAATAACAGCAACAAGGTTGCCTTTAGCTGTGTATTTGAAAACATCGGCAGGTTGTTCAGCAATTTGCGTCACAACATCGCCTACCCCTGGAGAATATGCGAGTGAGAGATCCCGTTGGGTCTCGAGTGGTTTTGTGGCTTCAACGGTAATTTTTCCCGGACGCCCGCCAATCGTATGGTAATCCAACGCATCTTGTTTTGTAATTGACATAGAGATTCCTTTAGGTGGATTTTCTTGTAATAAGTTGTTCGTTTATGATTTCTGTAAACTTTACACTGTTTTGCATGGGATTGGGTTGAAATCTCTTGCAAATACAATCAATTTCTATCAAGTTTCACTTACAATTCAAGTAATGGATATCAAGACGCTCACTGACCACATGCATCGCTTTGTTGGCGACAAAGGCTGGTATGCCGCAGACAGTAAACGGCCCCAAACGCCGCGCAATATAGCCACTTCTTTGGTGTTAGAGGCGAGTGAGGTGTTAGAGCATTTTCAATGGCAGGACACCGTGCAAAACAAGGCTGAGTTTGCCAGTGAATTGGCCGATGTGGCGCTCTACCTGATTCAGTTAGCCTCAATCACAGATATTGACTTAGAAACAGCCGTGCTAGCGAAGCTTGATGTCAATTATCAACGCGAGTGGGATGTTGAAGATGCGTAATGCTAACCTGATCAACCTTAATTAAACCTCTATTTACTTAGTGGTTGTTGATCGGTTACACTCTTTACGTAGACAGCACCATGTGGGGCTGTATAGTAGTACCGTCTATGCTTAGTTCCGATCTTCACGACTCCAAGTGGCCGTTTTTTCGAGGCGAAATTACAGCCGGCTTGCGCAAACACCTCAATAAACCAGATTTAGTTGTCACAGACATTTGGGAAGAGGTGCTTTTTGCACGCCCTAGCCAAGGGCGGATTCGTGGCATGATGGTGGAATACATCAGTGAAAGCGTGCTGACAGGCAAGTTAGTGGTTCTAAAAGAGCCTTACGATAGCACCAAAGCTGGCCTTGCTGGCGTGGGCCGCCGTGAAGTTGGCGTCTACCGCTGGATGACAGACACGCTGCCCGTTGCAACCCCCTCTGTAATTGCCGCCGATAAAATAGGCCACTGGATGGTCTTAGACGCATTGCCAATTGGGCTAACCTTGGAATATTGGCAGGGTGAGCATTACTTAGATGCGGTCTATAACCTTGCGAAGATGCATCATCGGTTCTGGCAATTGGAGTCAGATCTCAACCTCTACAAGTGGATGTCACGCCCGTTCCATCTGGATACGGATGTCTTCATCAAGTCTGCGCGCACCTCGTTTGATAAATTTCTAGCCCGTGGGTTAGTCTCTTCAGATGAACACCTGAGCCGCCTGATCCTGATGCTGAACAATGCTGAAAAGATTGCCGGGCTGCTGAGCAAATCACCGCAAACGTTTATTCACGGCGACTACTGGCCCGGGAATATTAGCATCGATGCGAATGGCGACCATGTGTTGTATGACTGGCAGTTGGCAGGTATTGCGCCCGGAATTTTGGATGTAGTTAATCTAATTCAAAAAAGCCGCTGGGAACGTGAAGTTTTTCCAGTGCATCCGGTGACGCTTGTCAAAACCTACCGCCGCGAAATTCAACGTCTCACTGGTTACACTGTTGATCAAACAGAAAGCCTGCGTGAACTGGACTGCGCTATTATGTGGCAATTTATGACAGAGTGGCTAGGACGTCTCGCGAACTCTCCGCAAACGCTACTTGAAGATCGTAAAGAGCGCCTTGTTACCGTTTGGCTAGATCCACTAATGGAAGCTATTGAGCGCCAACTGACGTAAACAATACAACTAAGTCAATTATTGAATTTGAATGAAAGAGCACCTGAAAAGGTGCTCTTTTTTACGTTAAGGGTAAAAGTTGGGAAAGCTCTGTCAAGAGTCAATCAAGACTAGCTATATATAGTCAATGCAACATCTTAGTTTTGTAATGCATAAGACATTGCAGTTAGTAATAGGGACAATATTGAAATGAAAAAGTCTGAAATGAAAGTTTGGAAAAAACGTTGGAATGCGCTTGAAGTACGAATGAAGTCGCTAGCGACTGCTATGCGCAATTCAGATATTAAAGAAAGTCAGGCGTTGCAAACGACAACAGAAGCGCTGTTGAAGTTTGGTGCTAAACAGTTTTTCTTTTTTTACAATGGTTTCTCAGATTGTATAAAGGGTAATGATTATGCTGTTTTTGACTCTGAACAAGCCATTGATATGCGGAAGGTTGCGGAAGAGTTTAGACGTCTTGGGTATCCAGCAATTAGGAAATTCAACGATACGCCATTAACGTACATGGCAAAGCTAAAGATCCTCGATACTGATAAAGATGAAAAAACAGCAGGCTTTTCCAAATTATCACCAGCGTTCCAACTGTATGTAAATGAAATCTACCAAACGAATAAGGACAGGGACTTTTCTTTTGTAAGACCAAAGGCTACCAACCGCCGCTTGCAACGCCATATTCGCCAACTGCATACGACTTTGCAAAACGATTCAAGTGAACACTCGCGACAGAGCTTCCATACGCTATTGCAAGAATATCGGGCAAGTGGATTGATTAGCGAAGAAGATGCAACGCCTGCAGGTCATAGTCAGGCATTGGCCGCGTCTCCTACTGAAATTTATAAACATGTCTGCGAAGCCCTCGCAGATACAGACTTGGATTCGGATGCCCTAAGGCAAACTTTGGAAGAAGCGCTCGGCCAGCTAAGCCCAGTACCGTCATCAGAGATCACACTAGACCATATCAAATTAGAATGCTCTGATATCTTGCCTGCAGAATATGTACTGCGGTCTGTCTTAGATCAAATCGCAATAGATATAGGTGTCTTGGAACAGATCTTTTATCAGCGACAGCAGCTACAAGGCTCTGACATCCTTAGAACGCTCACAAAGTCAGATGCGCTTGCCATGCAAATCTTGGATGTAGCACGCGACAATGGGTTGTTTGCAGAAGAAGCTGCAAAAGGCGACAAAATCGCTGCCATTACCTATTTTGATTTAGGGGCATCTATTCGGGTTGTACCGTATGCCAATATTGCGCTCATTGCTGTGCCGTACACTGCAATCAACAACATTCGAGACTTATTAGCAATTCCACATGAAGTGGCACATCAGGTTTTCTGGAAAGGTGTTGTCACAGACAGAAGAAGTGGGGCACCTAAACGTCTCATTGGCGAACTGGGTAAGCTATTCAGAAATTCTGACACTTATCCTGACTATTTACGTGGTTGGGTGGAAGAAGTCTTTGCTGATGTGTTTGCCGAAAATATGACGCACAGTGTGAATCAGCAAATGCTGAATGATATTCATACGCATCATGCGCCTAAAGAATTAGATTTAGATGATGGTACATATCCACCAGCGCTTATTCGGTCCCAAATTCTAGATAGCCTGTGGAAGACTGAAGCTGAGTTGCAAAATGAAGATACAGACCTTAAAGGTCACTTTGCAGACAGTAAATTCTTAACTGCCAAGCAACGAGAACTAACTGGTGATCAGACACCAGATTCGCAACGCACGCTAGTTAGAGATGCCGCTAAGAATCTGCGAAAAATTGCACGAGAAATTGACCAGAAGATATTGCGCGGATTACCATCAATTCTCAAGCATTCGGCTAATGTTGGTACACGTGTTGGCGAATCGCATTCAATACTTTTCAGGGCATTGTTGGCAGAACTTGAAGTGCCGCAAGTATATCCAGAAGTCCGCGTGACACAATTTTCATGGCACGATGTTGTTGTTGAGATACAACGCGAGCTTGCTAGCCGGTCTGACGGTGCGCTGAAAAGTGTGCCAATTGCATTATGGCTGCCAGTATTTGAATCAGATGGTTGGACGAAAGAAGGCCCTGGCGGTGTTATTCATCCAGGCTAAAAACCTAAAGAACAAGTGCAGAGCATTAAGCTGTCAAGAGTTGTTCTATTTCCTCTAACTGCGTATGTTGTGTTGCAATCCCTAACAATTTTGCTTCAGTGAGGCAAGCCCTCGCTGAAGCAAAGTCGCGTGTTTTTTGCTTAGATCGTGCTTGTTGGACAAGAACAGTGACAAGTTCATAAGTTGCGTCAAGTGATCTAAAAATGGCCTCGGCTTGTGCGGCGTATTGGATAGCCTCTAGATGATTTCCTAAATTAGCAGAGAGGACACTCATTTCATGGTGGATAAAGCCCTGATATTTTTTTGCCCCCATCTGTTGAAACAGTGTTCTACACCGGTTAGCATATTGCGTGGCAGCCCCACTCGCCTTCATGCGGACCGCACAAACTAATGCTAAATATAAAGCCTCTGCCTTCACTGGATAATTATCTGTGAGGTTCGCTTCTTTTAGGGCTTGAATACTTAGCTGGCTAGCCCCCTGATAGTCGCGTTGATATATTCTTAAACTAACGAGGCGCAACATCGCCCAGACTTTCCAAACGCTGTTTACACCGCTGAAACGTGCAATGGCGTTTTCTGCAAACCGTTGAGAACTTTTGAAGTCTCCAATCTGAAATGCCCAGCGAGCTAAATGCTCATCTACCTTGGCAATGCCAAATTCGTCAGCGAGTAGTTTCTTTTCTGCTTTGCACTGAAACAGAAGTTGTTCTGCTAGTTTTGTATTGCCTTCTTCTTGTGCAATTCTTCCCAGTAATAGCTGCACATCAGATCTTATTTGCCTGTCAAGGTTGGCCTCCATAAGTTGCAGACACATTTGTAGCTTGTTCTTTGCTTCAGCGTAATCAGTTTGTTCGACACAAGCCTCCCCCCAGTGATAAAGCAGCACTGCATGAGCAGCGCTATCTACTAAGCTTTCTGCAGCTTCTACCGCAATAGAGATGGATTCGCGTGCTTGCGAATATAGGCCTTGTGCAAAATATATTGGAATTAACTTTTGCACCAATGTCACGAGCATATGATACGCATGCAAATCATACGCATGGCGAATTGCAAGGTGAAAACTATGCCATTCCTCTCGTACAACTTCGACTTGCTCTTTTTCAATAGCTAACGTGTAGAACGCAATAAAACGATTGCGTAAAGAATCCCAAATTTCAAAAGCTTTGGCTTGTTCTTTTGCAAATTCTGCTAGCAGGGCATGTTGCTGATAGTGCAGCCCATCTTTTTCAGAGACTAAAGACATTGCTGCTAGGTCATCTAATTTCAGCTCAGCACTATCAAGATCAGTGTTGGTTGTCGCTGCAACCGCTGCTGCTTGAAATGGCTGCCCCTGAAACACAGACAATGCGCAAAAAACATGCTTGAGTTCGTCGTTAAGGGCATCCCAGCTTATTTGAAATGATGAGCGTACAGCCCAATTACTAAGTGTTAGTGGCTCAAGTCTCGATTGTTGTTGTTTGAGTTGATTAACAAATAATTGAATTTTTAGTCTTGCGCGAGATTGCAGCCGTCTTCCGACGATTTCTAGTGCAAGCGGCAGCTGTGCCAGTAATTCTGTGAGTTCAGTTGCCGCTTTTATTTCAGCACGAATTCGTTTTGTCCCGATCAGCTTTTCTAGCAAAGGGATGCCATTTGCTAACACCGCTACCTGAAAAAGCTCGGCGCCAAGGGCGTAAGCAACATCGGTATTACGTGTTGTAATCAAAAGCTGCACATTGGGGCTTTTTGGCAAAACTATACGCACATCATCGGCAGCAACAACGTTATCCAACACGAGCAAAACTTGTTTTGTAGAGATAAGCTCTAGAAAGGCGGCTGCCCGATTCTGCAAACTATTTAGATGTTGTAAATCGACGTCAAACAATTTTGCCCAGTCTGTCAAAATGGATGCAAGGTCTTGCTGATAGGCATGTGCCCAGAGGACACCATCAGGGAACCTATCGCGCACCGCATGTGCAACAGCAGCAGCAAGGGTAGATTTCCCGATACCACCCATACCAACTAGTGCTGTTGCTGTAGTTGACCGACTGCTGAGTGTAGCAACCAGCGCCTCAATCGTCTGCTGGCGCCCCACAAAATGCGTCGGAATAAGAGGTGCTTGAAATGGGGCATGTTTTTTAGCCAATAGCCCTGTTTCTGGAATCGAAAAGGATGTTGCGCTTGTGATTTGCTTGTGGAGTGCAACCGTTTCTGGGCTGGGTAGTAAGCCAAGTTGGGTCTCCAATATAGATACACACTGCTCATATTGGTTGCGTGCGGCTTCGCGTTGACCACTGCTCATTAAGATTCGTATTGCTGTGCGATGCGCTGTTTCTTGCGCTGGTTCAATAGAAATAATCTTGCGTGCAGTTATAAGTGCGGCCTTTGATCTTTTTTGGGCAAGCTGCTGTTCGACTAGATAGCTAAAAAGTTTCAAGGCTTGCTGACGCCAATGCTCGCGTTGAGGGTAGAGCCATTCTGTAAACAATTCAGTATTCTCTGGATCATCCAAAATAAAGCCGTCTAAAAACAGCCCGCGATAGTGTTGAATAACGCCCTCAATATCTGCAAGGGTGTAAGCACTAGGGCGTAATGCGATGGCTTCAAAGCGCTGTAAATCTGTCTCTGGGGGAGTTGCAAACCCAATTTCGCGTTTCGTCAGGTGCATTAGCGGCAAAATACCGGCTTGTTTCCAGCGGTTACGCACAATACTGAGGTTGTTGCGGGCGCGGGCTTCTGGCATCGCAGCCCACAACAAGCCCGCTAGATGACTGCGGTGGTGCGTGCGGCGTGTTGCTGCAAGGTAATACAGGGTTGCACTAGCTTTGATCGGTAGTGCTTGCTGAATCTCAACACCATTTAGGTAAATGGTGGGTGGACCAAAAAGCTGAATCTTAAGTTGTGAAGTTGGCATGTGACCTTGTGTCGAGGCGGACTTTATCTTAGATCAAG
>JAHDBW010000002.1:0-15506 GCA_020630175.1 Anaerolineales bacterium | reverse complement strand
CAAGTTTACCTCAAGACTGGGGCGGAGTATGCGTCAGGAGCCTAGGTAGGTGTATTTCAGCCGACCGAAGCCGGACGATACACGGGGCAGTCGGGGCACTGGTAATACGCGCATGGCGAAGCTGGTATCGCGTATTGATTGCAGGCCAGTTGATACTAAATTTTGTGCGATTACTGATAAAAATCATGTGGATGTATATCAGTGACATTGAACATCAATTTGTAATGGGACGAGAGAATTGCTAGATCGTATCCAAGAACAGCCGCCTACGCTAGGTGGCTGTTCTATTTAATCCTATTGATTATTTTGCCTCTAAATCCCGTATAATCAACAAAAACATTTATTCCAAAACACAATATTTACATGTCTGATCAAAAATTGACCCCCCAAAGCGAAGATTTCAACGAGTGGTATAACGCCGTTGTGCTCCGAACAGATTTGGCCGATTATGGCCCAACCCGTGGCACGATGATTATCAAACCCTATGGTTGGACGCTCTGGGAAAACATCAAAGCCCAGTTGGATAAACGCTTTAAGGCAACCGGCCACGTTAATGCTGGGTTCCCGATGTTTATTCCAGAAAATTTTCTCACCAAAGAAGCCCAACACGTGGAAGGCTTTGCCCCTGAATTGGCAGTTGTAACCGTTGGTGGCGCCAAAGAACTGGAAGAGCCGCTTGTTGTGCGGCCAACATCGGAAACGATGATCGGGCATGCCTACGCCAAGTGGATCAAAAGCTATCGCGATTTGCCGCTGCTAATCAACCTATGGAACAGCGTTGTCCGTTGGGAACTGCGCACCAAGCTCTTCTTGCGCACGACAGAATTCTGGTGGCAAGAAGGCCACACGGCGCATGCCACGGCAGAAGAAGGCGAATTTGAAACGCGCCAAATGCTAGACGTCTACGTTGACTTTGCCCGGAACGAAGCCGCAATTCCAGTGATTCCTGGCCGTAAAACCGAAAGCGAAAAATTCGCTGGAGCAGACACCACGTATACCATCGAAGCAATGATGAAAGACCGCAAAGCGTTGCAGTCTGGTACATCACACAACCTTGGCCAAAACTTTGCCAAAGCTTTTGATATCCAATACTTAGATCAAAACAATGAGCAGCAATACTGCTGGACCACGAGCTGGGGGCTAAGCACGCGCTTTATTGGCGCTATCATCATGACCCATGGGGACGATCATGGTTTGGTCTTGCCGCCACGCTTGGCACCACATCAGGTCGTGATTGTGCCTATTTATCGCAAAGATAAAGAAAAAGAAGTGGTAATGGAAGCTGTAGAACGCCTGAACAAAGAGCTGATCGCTGCTGACATTCGGGTCAAGGTAGACCGGCGTGAAGGGCTTACGCCAGGCTTCAAATATAACGACTGGGAAATGCGCGGCGTGCCGGTTCGCTTAGAAGTTGGCCCGCGTGATGTCAAGAAAGATAGCTGTGCGCTGGCCCGCCGTGATGTTCCTGGCCGCGATGGCAAAGTGTTTGTGCCGCAAGCGGATATCGCAGCGACCGTACAAGACTTGTTGGACTCAATTCAAGCTGCCATGCTAGAAAAAGCCACCAACTTCCGTGATGAAAACATTGTTGATGTGGCCTCTTACGACGAGCTAAAAACCGTTATTGCCGAAGGAAAGTGGGCGCGCGCCTGGTGGGCTGGTAACAGCGAAGAAGAAAAAGCAATCAAAGACGAAACCGGCGCTACTACCCGCTGTTACCCCTTCGATCAACCAGAAGGGGCTGGCGATTGCGTTTATACTGGACGCCCTGCAACAGAAGCCGTTCTGTTTGCCAAAGCATATTAACATAATGGCGAGCGGCGTCTTAGCGCATCATTGCTAGTCAATGGTTGCCTAAGGCGTCACGCGCTGTTTACTATTTTGGGCCAACGTCCAACAACCCAATGTCAAACGCTGTCCGTAAAATTATTCTAGATCAATCGCATCGTAAGCACGTTGGTCATATTGGCTCCTGCCTTTCCATCGCAGATATTGTCAGTACGTTGTATGACGATGTCATTTCAATCTCCGCCCCTGATGACAATGACCGCGACCGGGTTGTGCTATCTAAAGGGCATGCTGCACTCGCGCTATATGCTGCGTTAGCTATCAACGAAATCATCCCCTATTCACAACTCGATACCTTCTTAGAAGACGATAGTTACTTAGGGGTTCACCCTGAGCATCAACTGCCGGGAATCGATTTCTCGACTGGGTCCTTGGGGCAAGGCCTGTCTCTTGCGACTGGCGCGGCACTGGCTGCCAAAATGCAGAAGTCCAAGCGCAAAGTTTTTGCAATTGTGAGCGATGCTGAGCTGAACGAAGGCTCTACGTGGGAAGCACTAATGTTTGCTGCACACCACAAGCTTAGTCAACTGACCGCAATTATTGATTACAACAAACAACAAGCGTTTGGCTTCTCAAAAGATGTCATTGATATGTCACGCTTACCAGCGCGCTTAGAAAGCTTTGGTTGCCATGTAATTGAAGCTGATGGGCATGATAAAGCCGCCCTACAAGCCGCCATGCAGCACGTCTCTGCTGATGGAAAGCCCACTGTCGTTGTGGCGCACACCACCTTTGGGAAAGGCGTGAGCTACATGGAAAAGAAAATTAAGTGGCATTACATGCCAATGTCAGACGCCGAATATCAGCAGGCGATTGCAGAGGTTGCCGCAACCGATGCTTGAGCGCATTGCAAAACCGCTAAGCCAGGCACTGTTTCTAGGCGCCGGCTTAGGAATGACTTCATTGTTATACATCGGCGCGTTTTATTCTCACCCGGCATGGGATGATTTTTGCGTAGGTTGGTATAGCCTGGAATACTCTGCCCTAGACGCTGCCTATATCCGCTATATGGGCGTAAGTGGCAAGTTCACTGCTTATCTTTGGATGGGGTATTTTTTTGAGTACATTGGCGCGATTGAGGGACGCACAATTGGTCCGATTTTTATCCTGTTGACGTCTCTAGCTGCAAGTATTTATTTAACGACAAGCCTCTGCCCAGCGGCAGATAAACAAAATAGATGGCGATACTATCTAGCTGGGGTGATGTTGTTTGCAACATACACCATTTACTTGCGATTAAACAGCGGAATGTTTTATTGGATTACTGGCGGCTTTGTCTATCAAATGGGGATCGCTTTTTGGTGGGCGCTATTAGGTGGCTTGATACGTGTAAGTACAACTGCTCCTAAGCGACCTTGGTTGGTGATGGGCCTGCTGGGCTTGTGGGGGTTCTTTACCGTAGGCCATGCAGAAACGGTAATGGTGATGACAGTTGTTACTATTAGCGTTCTGACAGTGGGCATTTATGCGGCACAAAAGCCATATAAGCACTATTGGGGCGTCACGTTGCTCTGTGTGTTGCTTGGCACAGTGATGATGTTCATCTCACCGGGGAATGGTAGCCGTATTCAGAAGTTTCCAGATTCCCAAAATATTGGTAATACAATTCGGATTACGCTGCAAGGTGGTTATATGTTCCTAAGTCTTGGCTTAGTTGCCATGTACACCTTACAAAAATTGCTTCCGTTTCAAACTGAATTGAATGAAGTCATCCGTAAATTGCAGGCAACACTCAGTAAATTTCCTGTTTGGGTTGTCGCAATGTGGGCATTCGGTTACTTAGCACTGCCATTTGTTATGTTTCTGCCTTTGGGATGGTCGCTGGGCACACTTGGCCCAGAACGTTCTAAGACCGTGTTCTATGCTGTCTGGATTGTAGGGTGGTTGCCATTTTATGCAGCCATTGCGACAGTGTCGATGCAAAATGTGGCTGGGTTGCCAGCGGCATTCGATAAGCTTGTTTCAACAGTGAAGCGCCAAAACTTGGTGATATTGTTTACAACTTGGTTACTAATCAGTGGGTTGATTTTGGCAGCGTTATTGTTCCCAGCGCGTCAATTCAATGTCCGTACACTTAGCGTGCCTCATGTGATTTTTGTATTGATGGCGTTGAGTATTTATCCAAGTTTAGCGATTGGAAACGTTCTGCTGTCAGGTAAAAGTGCTATTTTTGACCAAGTCTTTCGTCTAGGCCGGTCACACGTTGTAATGCTGTGTCTAACTGTATTCTTTCTATCGTTTTCTAATTTCAAGTTGTTTCTACAAGATTATGCAGACGGCACATGGACGCGTTTTGATACACACATCGAAGCACGATACGTATCGATTGATGCCGCGTTGGCAGCAGGTGAATTGGATTTAGCCGTGCCAGAACTGGCAATTAGTGCTCGTCCAGAACTTACAATTATGCATGGCGACATTACACCACGTCAAAATGACTGGGTAAATGGTTGCACTGCTGGATATTTGGGACTTGATAGCATTGTTGCTATAGAAGGGTAGCTTCATGCGAAAAACATTTATTGATGAGCTTATAAAAATTGCTGAAGTCGATGAGCGAATTGTTCTGCTAACGGGTGATTTGGGCTTCATGGTCTTAGAGCCATTTATTGAGGCGTTTCCACAACGTTACATCAATATGGGTGTGGCAGAGCAAAATATGATGGGCGTAGCAACCGGGCTAGCAGAAGCAGGCTTTATTCCATTTGTCTATTCCATTGCAACTTTTGCATCGATGCGCGCATATGAGTTCATTCGTAACGGGCCAGTCTTGCATGGGTTGCCTGTTAGAGTTGTGGGCGTTGGCGGTGGCTATGAATATAGCTTGGCCGGGCCAACTCACCATGGGCTAGAAGATGTTGGCATTATGCGAACTAATCCAGATATTGCTGTTTTTGCCCCAGCTGACGCAGCCCAAACCCGAACCGTCATCCAAAAAACATGGGATCAACCTACTCCGATTTATTATCGCCTCGGGAAAAATGATAATGATCACCTCCCTGCATTAAATGGCAGCTTCGACTTAGAACGCATAAATATTTTGCAAAAAGGTGCGCGTGTAGCAGTTCTAACAACTGGTAGTATTGCTATCAATGTGGATACTGCTGTGAAAGAGTTGGCAGAATTGGGGGAACAGGTGACTTTTGCAGTTGTTCCAACGCTAAATCCAGCGCCGGAAGCAGATATAGCCGCATTGGCAGCAACCCATCAGCATATTGTCACAATTGAAGAGCATTATGCCCAAGGTGGGCTCGGCTCAATGGTTGCTGAAATAGTTGCGGGGATGTCTACGGCTTGTAAACTGCACCGCTGTGGGTTACAGTCCCAATTGCATAAGAGCCTTGGCTCTCGAGACTACTTGCTCGCACAGCACAAGCTGGATAAGCAGTCCATCACAGATAAACTGCTCGCGTTACTGGCTGAAAAATAGAAGCTGAATCGAATCACTTAGGTCTAAGTGGCACTTCGTGGGCTATGTTATTTATGTCTTCTCAAAAAACAATTACGATCTCAATTGGAAAAACGCTTTTTTTAGGCACGATTGCATTGCTGCCATTAGCAATCATTGGCGCCTTTCTTCTGCTCCGGTTTGCTAGCCTCGAATTTTACACACAGCTAAATTGGGAAGACGAACCGGTTGAATACGCAACGAGTTTGTTCTATTTGCTCGCTTCAATTGTCTCTGTCTTGATTGCGCGAACGTTTTTCCGTAGACAAGAAAAGCTGTTGTTTGGCTTATATCTATTTTTTTCGCTAGGGCTTTTCTTTATTTTTGGGGAAGAGATTAGTTGGGGGCAACGCATTTTTGGAATTGTCTTGCCGCAATTTTTCGCTGAAAATAATGTGCAAGGCGAGACAACAATTCATAATTTAGAGCCAATCCAAGTCATATTGCATCAGATTTATATCGTAATTGGTCTCGTAGGAGCGTTTGGATGGCTTGTAGCGCCTAAGAGGCTAAAACAATGGCGAGGGATATTGCCCGCTTGGTATCTTTCTTTGTATTTTCTGCAGATTGCCGTCTTCTACATATACATCGAATATATGCTGCCACAGAACAATTTTCTTGGCGTTATCTCGCGTGATCAGGAACCCCCAGAATTAATACTTGGGATTGGCTTCTTACTGTACACACTGTCAATTCGGTATTGGCAGTCAAACCAGTATGGCTTGAAAAAATCTTCAATATTTACAATTGCTGAACAGTAACGCACCCTGATTTTTAGTCTCAATACCTATAAATTTGGGCGACTAGATAAGAAGATTCTTGAATACTTCGTGTCTACGTTACCCCTACGCTAACAAGTTCTGCTCTTTGGGCAACTATAACTCTGTATACTTTATATGCATTAATAGTGTGTATTACATATGGCTACAGTAGACCCCAATATTATTAGAAGACAAGCTGGCGAACTCGCCGGTTTATATTTCAAACCGCAGGCTTTTGTTAAAAAAGCGAAATACATCTTAGAGTCCCACGCCGACTACAGCATGCGTCAGAGCATGGTCGTCGCAATCCGCGCGCCATTTAGCAACCGCTATGGCACACCGCGTCCTGTTCTCCGAACCATTCTAAAACCGCTGCGGCGTAAAATTACGCAAGATCCACAAGGTGGGTTTATTATCGCGCGGGCCTTATGGCACTCTGGTTCACGGGAAGAACGTACCCTTGCTAGCGAAATCCTAAGCTTGTGTGTCCCTGCTTCACCCTATGTAATTGCAGATGAACTCAACCATTGGTTGTTAGATGTTGATGACAGCGAAGCTGCCGATGTGCTCGGGTTGACGGCTGGTGGCGCATTGCTTGCCGCCGCCCCGCGTGAATTCTTTGGCGCAGTGCGCAATTGGCTGCACTCTGGGCAACGTTGGATCAAGCGTTTTGCAATTGCTTCACTCATCGGGCTCGTGCGAACGAACAGCTTTAGCGATGTGCGTAGCATCTTAGACCTTATCAAATCTACAATGGTAGAGGCTGATGTAGAAGTCCGTTCGGCTTCGGCATGGTTATTACGCGAACTAAACGAGATCAATTCTATTGAAGTGGTGCGTTTCTTGCGTGAATGGGCCATGAGCGTTGACCGACACGCACACTGGGTCATTCGCCAATGTTTAGACACAGTGGACCCAGACACAGGGCGTGAACTGGCTAGCCTAATGCGCGATGGCGCTTACATTTCCTAAAAGTCGGACTTGTAACCTCTCCCAATTTTGTTATAATTCCGCCCGTTGACTAGACCGTCAGGCAAGTTATCTCTCTAAATTTGAGAGATCGGTGGCAAGCGTTTGTCATTTGTATTATTCGGCCTGATTGGTGACCTGCTAGAAAAGGAGGCAGACGTCATATGACTATTTCAGCAGAAGAAAAAGCTTACGCAATCGAAACATTCCGCCGCGATGAAAGCGACACCGGTTCACCGGAAGTTCAAATCGCAATTCTTACCAAGCGGATTGAGAACCTAACCGAGCACTTACGCTCACACAAGAAAGACAATCACTCACGCCGTGGGTTGCTCAAGTTGGTTGGTGCTCGCCGCCGCCACCTGCGCTATTTGTCAAAACGTGATCCAAAGTCATTTGCAGACATTACGCAAAAACTAAACATTCGCGTTCGCAATATCTAGAATACTCAATAAATAAAGCGTGCTGGTACGGCTATCAGCACGCTTTTTGTTTGTCGCACGCGTTGGTTAGGCATTGGAAAGAAATCAAAAATGCTTTTGGTTTGTTCCCAGTCCCTGACCCCCTTATTATTCTCCGGCAAACACAACATTTACATAAAAGTAAGGTGTGGATTAAGTAGTCCGCAGTCCAACATGTGCTATTTAAATCAACTGATTTAAGTAGTTATCAGCGTGTGTTTACGTACGCTTGAAATTTTGTGTGTATAACAAACTAGAAAAAAATTTTTCTTTAGTTCTAATTTGTCTAATATTTATTAGCCTTGGTCTGTTCCGCGTAGACAGTTTCCCTTATGAGGGGAATGTAGATGAGGATTTTCACTTCAATCGAGTACAACGGTTGCGTGATTGCTACTTGATGGTGTTAGACATACCGTTACTACCCGAACCAACAGGTGAAACTTGTGAATGGCGTATCCACATTTTTCGCGGCATAACATCAGCCTACTCATATATTGTGGCATTGCCTACAATCGCGGCGGTCAACTTTGATACGCAGCTAAAAATAGCACGCCTGAGCACATTAGGGTTAGGTGTTTTAACAATCTTGATGACAGCAAGCATTGCGAAGATGCTGTTTCAAAATTCAAATTGGATGCCGATTTTAGCAGCACTGTTTGTCGCGCTATTACCAAGTTATATAGATATAAGCGCGGGTGTAAATAGTGATTCGGGAGCTGCATTTATTAGCACGCTGCTCATTTTTCTTTTTATGAAGCTTCGCTTTCAAAAGAAATCTGCGTTGCTAATTTTTGCGTTTTTCTTAGCCGTTTTGGTCGCGCCGTTTTTTAAACATACGCTCTGGATCACGTTTGCTATTTTGGGGTATTGGGGAAGTCTGTCGTTAGGTAAAAAAGGGCAGTTAGCACTTTATTTAGCGCTATTTAGCGTCGCATTTGGCAGTATCTTTGCACTTGGATATTACCGCAACGAAGAGCCAAAAGGGTGGTATGCAACGAGAGCAGATCTGTTTCAGTACGCAAACAGAAAGCTAACCAAGCGTGTGCCGCTTACAGATGTGCCCGATGGGCAATATGCTTTTCATGTGACGCCAGATGAGAGAGCTCTTTCAGATTTTGAAGTTGTGCAAGTGTTTTCAGCTCGAGATCGGGCAACGCTAAATGCAACGCGTTTTGAAGTCTCTGGGTATATCAAATCTACACAAGATGATGTAGTGCAGTTGGCTTGTCCTGATTACGCAATCACTAAGATAACGATAGACATCCCGGTGACAGATGCGTGGCAGCCCTTTTCATATGCGTGCGACATGCCAATAACTACGCCTAACTTGGCATTTTACTTGGCAGATACACAGCAGAATGAACCCGTCTGGTATGACGATTTAAGAGTTGTTGTGCCAGAGCAAGCACGCAACTTGCTTCGTAATGGGTCTGCTGAGAAAACGCAGTTCAGGCTGCGACTGCCTGTGGCAGATAGCGGAATTAGCGCTGGTCTGATTTCATTATCAGAATGGCGCGTGACTTGGCGCTCATACATTAGCGCTGCAATTTGGGTGTTTACGCAATATTGGTCAGCATTCAGCGGAACACAACAGGGATTAACAACATTGCAATTAGTTCCTTTTGCTATGTTGTCTATTATTGCTGGCTTTGGCGCAGTGTTGGCGCTATTGCGGACAAATACAACAACGTTAGCCGACCGCACGAAGCTGCATTATTTATGGGTCGGCACAATAATCATCTTTATTGTGATTACGCTCCGCATTCAAGTGACGCCGCAAGTATTTGCGATGGTTGCGTTTGCAGGTGCGCGGCAAGGCTTGATTGGCGTATCACTTTTTTCAATTTTATTAGCCTTTGGCATTCTTTATTGGCTGCCAAAGAAATGGCATAGGGCAGTTGTCTGCCTCATTGCTGTTGGATTATTCGCAACAAATATATTAATTACGTTTCAAGCGGTTTTACCGTTCTTTGCATGTGACGTAGAACCAAAAGTTACATGCATCGACTTTATTTTCGGTTAGCCGCCGCGTCAAAAAAATACGGAGACACAAATGTCTGAAGCAAAACAATACAGTGCGTTAGTGGGCGATAAGCTCATTACCGTCGAAACGGGCCGTTTAGCAAAACTAGCCCAAGGTGCAGTTACCATTCGCTGTGGCGATACCCTACTGCTCGTTGCCGTGAGTATGGCAAAAGAACCACGTCCAGGAATCAACTTCTTCCCGTTGAGCGTGGACTATGAAGAAAAAATCTATGCGGCTGGCCGCATTCCAGGGTCATACTTCCGCCGTGAAGGTCGCCCAAGCACTGGCGCTATCCTAATCGATCGCCTAACTGATCGCCCATTGCGCCCAATGTTCCCAAAAGGGTTCAAGAACGACATTCAAATTGTAATTACCCCATTGTCTGTTGATGAAGATCACCAACCAGACATGTTGGCAATTATGGGTGCAAGTGCTGCACTGGCAATTTCAAACGCACCATTTGGTGGCGGCGACTACGACGGCCCAGTTGGCGCGGTGCGTGTGGGTTACATTGATGGCGAATTGGTTGCAAATCCAACCTACGCTGAAATGGAAAACTCAACCCTAGACCTGCGCTTGGCTGGCACCAGCGATGCCATTTCTATGGTGGAATGTGGCGCTGATGAAGTCACAGAAGACATCATGGTCAAGGCGTTGGCATTTGGTCACGCTGCAATGCAACCATTCATTGAAATGCAAAAGCAAATGGTCGCTGAAGTTGGCAAAGAAAAGATTGTCTTTGAAGTGCCAGCTGTCAACGAAGCATTGACCGCCGAAGTTAGCGAAAAAGTATTGGTTGATGTGAACTACGCACTCACCGAATACACCGACAAAGCAGAACGCAGCAAAGCCCTAGACGATATCAAGGAAGCATTGCTTGCGGGTTACGTAAACGAAGACGATGCCGACAACGGCGCGTTGCTAAGCGAAGTCAAAGACATCTTCCAAGCCGTTTACAAAGCTGAAATCCGCCGCCGCATTACAGAAGAAGGCGTGCGCCCTGATGGCCGTTCAACCGATCAAATCCGCCACTTGAGTGCAGATACCGGGTTGGCACCACGCACCCACGGCTCAGGCTTGTTCACCCGTGGTGAAACACAAGTGCTTAGCCTGGCAACACTGGGCACCCCACGTGAAGCACAAGAGTTAGACACCTTGTCACCGCACACCACCGTGCGCTACATGCACCACTACAACTTCCCACCTTACTCAGTTGGGGAAACCGGTCGGGTTGGTAGCCCAAAACGTCGTGAAATTGGTCATGGTGAATTGGCACGCCAAGCCATCCTGCCATTGCTACCTTCAAAAGAAGAATTCCCATACACCATTCGCGTGGTATCTGAAGTTCTTTCTTCAAATGGGTCGACCTCAATGGCGTCTGTTTGTGGCTCTACGCTTTCTTTGATGAACGCTGGTGTGCCACTCAAGAAACCAGTTGGTGGGATTGCAATGGGTCTGATCAACGAAGGTGACAACTACGCTGTCTTGACCGACATTCAAGGTCTAGAAGATCACCTTGGTGATATGGACTTCAAAGTTGCCGGTACCGTAGACGGGATCACCGCGCTGCAAATGGATATCAAAATCAAAGGTATCCCAGCAGACGTCATGGCCCGTGCTTTGGCACAAGCAAAGGTCGCCCGTTTGGAAATCATCAAAGTGATGACCGACCACATCGCTGCTCCAGCAGAAATGTCAGACTACGCCCCACGCATGGAATCAGTCAAAATCGATCCTGAATTGATCGGTGCATTGATTGGCCCAGGTGGTAAAAACATCCGCGCTATTCAAGAAGAAACTGGCGCTAAATTGGACATCGACGAAGACGGTACCGTCTTTATTGCTAGCGCTGATGGCGTCGCAATGAAAGCCGCTATCGAACGCGTCTTGCTCTCAACTGCAAAAGCAACCGCTGGTGACATCTACACCGGTCCAGTTGTGCGCATCGAACCATTTGGTGCATTTGTAACCCTGTTCCCTGGCACAGACGGCTTGGTCCACATCAGCCAAATGGCGTCAGAACGCATCGAATCAGTTGAATCTGTTGCGAACATCGGCGATGAAATTACCGTAATGGTGACCGCCGTTGACGATCGCGGTAAGGTTCGCTTGTCACGCAAGGCCGTGCTCGAAGGCTGGACGCTAGAAGAAGCCATTGAAAACGACAACCCACGCAAAGGCGGCGGCGGTGGTCGCGGCGGACGCGGCGGTGGCGACCGTGGTCGTGGCCGTGGCGGAGACCGTGGTGGCCGCGGTGGAGATCGCCGAGGTGGCGGTGGTGGCCGTCGCTAATTCGGCAACCGCAGCTTAGTTTAGAAAATAAAAACAGCAGCTTGGGCAACAAGCTGCTGTTTTATTTTAATGCACTGCTGAGTGCAATCAAAGACGTTTTACTCTGAGAGTGTGGCGCGCTCTATCATGGCAGGGGTAAGCCATAAGGTGCCCAGCGCAATCCGATCTACAGCCTCACCATTGCCGTTTGTGAGTGGCAAATAATGACTGCCATCTTGATTAGAAAAGAAATGCAAACTAATGGGTAATGGTCCCGGTGTGGCATTATGTGGTAAATGAACGGGGACGCCGATGGTGACAAATTTGCCGGCTGTTGGCCACGCTTCAGTTGCCCAAGTTGGTGAGTTTGCTTTGACAGAGTAGGTGTCTGTCCTCCCTTCAATAAATAAGAAATAGTCTGCGCGGTCTGGTGTGGCTAGTGACTGGATGAGGATATCGACCCACAGCCAGTCTTGTGCAGCATCTGCGTAAACACGATAACCAACAACTTTACCGAAGTCTGAAAGATGACCGGTCGCACCACTAAAATGCCGGGCTGGCGAGCCTAACTGGGAACTAGTGACGCCAATCTGCTGAGAGTAAAACGGGGGCGAGTTGTTCACGGCTTGCGCCGCTGAACAGAACGGTTTTGTTGTCCATATAGAAGGGTCTGTGGAGGAAAGGTGAAAAGTGTCTGGTTTACGGATCAAAACGGCACCTTTGCCATCTGTCTGCTGCAGCGCCAAGTTATTAAAGTTGCCGTATGATGCTTCGGTAATAACAACGCCATTTGGATTCGTTAGCTTAATTTTGCCGCTAGCATTAGAGAGCCGCATCTCGTACCCATCATCTGCGGCTAAGTGTTCACAGTTGATGCTGAGAGCAAGGGGATTGCGAGCTAACACCAATCGGCCCTGTGGTGGCAAGACTGTACCACGACTAAAATAGTGTGAAATGTCTCCACTAATTGTGTAACCTGAAAGATCAACTGCTTGCTGGCTTTTGTTCTCCAACACAAAATATTCCGTTAGATCTGATTGTATTGCTGGGTTGTAATGAATCTCAGAGAACTGCAAAAACCCAATAGAATTCGTATGTAAAGTTTGCCGATGTATAGCGCTCCAATCTGTCCCGAGCTTACTGCGAACAGACAACACCGTTGGTCCAGAAAAAGAAAATGAATTGCCTTGAGTAGCGCTTGGGTTTACTGTGCTATCTGGAAGGCGTGGGTCAGAACCATCTAATGTGTAATAGATTTCAGCTGAGTCATGATATGAGATAAGTTGTCCTTGATCACCATGAATTACAACCTCTGGCGGAGCAAACAGTTCATATTCAAATTGATTTTTTGCAAGATCGGTCAAGAATGTATTAGTTCGGGATAGCAACACTTCAGAAATTATGTAGTCTCGCTGTGTTTCCCATGTCTCATAGGTGTATAAATTGTACGGTCCTCCCGCCGTGTTAATGTCACGACGATAATCTCCCCAGCGGGCACTTTCATTCCAGATGGCAGGCGCAATTGTCCGCGTTAAGTAATGATAGCGGCTTGTCGTCCGCGTTGGGTTTAGTGCGCCACCATCCATTAAGTGCAGATAAGCACGATCTTTATAGAGGGTTTGGTAAGTTGGGCTAGCTAATAAAAGCTTGTGCCAACCTGAGGGAGTACTGTCTTTAAAATTGGTGCTGCCCCAAATCTCTTGATTGGCAAATATTGTTTCTGAATCCCAAAGGCTAAATTGAATTTTGCCCGTTTCAGGTGCGAGCGGAAAAATAACAATGTGGTTCCCGTCGTGAAAATCTTGATTACCAGCCCAATGATTAATCAACATGAAGTCAGCTAAGTTCACAAGATCTATACGTGCTTCAATTTCTGCATAGAGTGACGGGTCTTGGGTCTTTGCAAATTGCTGAACAAGTTGGTCTAAAGCAGCCCAAGGTTCATAAACTGCATCACTTACATCGGTGGGTGTGGAACTCTGAACTGACCACTCATTTGGATTTATAGCAAGATTGTTACTGGCATACTCTATTTTGGGACGCTCAGCCAGTTCATAAATGCCCCAATAGAGACCATTTAAAAACAGGTGAACAGGTTGGCTATCAGGTGTGCTGTATCCCATTTCACGAAATGTATCGCGCATAAATGTATCGCGCATATATTGAGCGGTCTTTGGATGCATCGCCATTGCAGGTTGAACCCAAGAATCATTGAAATGCGCTCTTAGAACTAATTCAGAAAACGTATTAGCTTGTGATGTATCAAAAAAAAGATTGGGAACACTTTTTGCTCCATAACGCGCTTTTGCATTGAGCCGGAAAGAGTGCTTAGGTGACCAAGAAGGGGTGCGTGACCCATTGCCATGAATACGTCCGCCTAAATTCGCGTTGTAATAAATGTCATTTTCATGATCGATATATTCAAAGGCAACCCGACGCTCAGACTCTGATCCTCGGTGTCTAGGGTTAGCATAAAGTACATTGCTTTCAAATAAGTCTGCACTTTCAAAAGAAAGCGTGACAATTGGCAAAGCATTGAATCCGGCCAGCAGGTGCTGTTCATTACCAGAAACAATCTCGGGATCCATTTCATAGTCTGCGGGTAGACCATTCGATTTCCACGTTTTAGGAAAGCCTACAGGGGTATTAGATTGAGTTAGGACACCTTCTTCAAAAATAAAGGTGTGTGTGTCGACCGTATGCGGTATCGCTGTCGTAATGAAGGCCACAGCTTTTATTACGATGCTATCGTCAAGTAGTATAGGTTCTGTGTAGAGTTCTCCATGCGTTTCTGTTGGCCACGAATTGTCGGTTGTGTAATGAATTGTTGCGTTTGGTATTGATGTGTGTAGCGTTAGTAAAAATGGTGCGTTATAAAATCCGCTAGAGTGACTGAAAACAACCTCAGTATTCTTTGGCATATGCGAACTTGAATTTTTACCGCCTGGGGTTGGTGTCTTGAAATAACCGGTGCCTTGTGGACCAATACCAAATGAAATATCTGTGTACTGTGGCGTTGGCGCATACGCATGCGCGATCTGTTTATTTGGTTTTACCAATGCTAGGAATTCTCCGTTTGCGTTTAGGGAAAAATTCGTATGGAGTTCTGGCTCGACTTTGTCTAATCCTGAAGCCATCACAAGTTGATAGGAATAGGGGGCGATAGTAATGGGCGGGAACTGCCACTTGTCTAATAAAGAGGAGTCATCAGTAAGATACCAATTTGCTAGTGATACTGGGGTTGCTGTGGGGTTGTAAATCTCAATCCAGTCAGAGTTTTTTTCAGAAAAACCGGATAGTGTGCTTTTTGGGACAGCCATGAATTCACTAATAATTAAGGCCGGTGCTGATGCAACATGGCATCCGCTTAGTAGAATCAGCGGTGTGAGTATAAGTGCCCAACGTACTAAGCGTATATAGATAGTGGGTGTCACAGAACGGGAGCGATGCATGAGTGTGTTGATTAATTGCTATGGAAAATTGATACAAAAGTATATACGAATATTTACAATATAACTTACTGTTTTCAGTGATCAGCCATAGTGTGTTCTATAAGACCAAACCGAGGTAGAGGAAGGGCGGAGCTAGAGAGAAGAAGGCGGAGCTTATATATGTGGTGACTTAATTGTTTTCCTCAATGATAGTTAATAAGCTTGCCCCCTTTTCGTCATCATAAACACCAGTGGTGCGCCACAAAATATCGCCTTCGCGGTTGACCAGCA
>JAHDBW010000345.1 GCA_020630175.1 Anaerolineales bacterium | reverse complement strand
CGCCCAATAGTCCATGTGCCCAGAAAAGTTGTACAAGTTGCTAGGCAGGAGTACAAACAGCCCTGTTGTCGCTAACGCAGGCGCATTTGAAACCAAAACCTTACGGATTACAAAGCGAATTTATATTGTGTTTTCATCGCATGTAAGCGACCCTTGACCTTATTAATAAATCGCCTTTAAAAGGTGAAAGTTTAGCCGCTAGCGACTAAGGGGACCCATGCAACACAAACGTAAAACGATCCTGCTTTTGGCTGCGCAATTCTTTTTCTCGTCTGGCGCGCTGGCGTGTGTGTATGTCACCGGCAACACGTTATTTCTGCTGGATTTTGGCGTTGGCACGTTGCCCTATGTGTATATTGCCACTGGGGCCGTGGTGGCAACGCTGTCGCTAATTGTTGCGCCATTACGGGCGCGAAAACCGCTGGCGGTCACGTCGGTTGGCACGTTCTGCATCATGAGCTTGGTGCTGTTTTGCTGTTGGCTGTTGTTACGCCAAGCGGACGTGCCTTGGATTTCCTTCTTCCTGATGTTGCTGCTGCCGGTTGGCCTTATTAGTGATGCGATTACAATTGGCGGGCAAATCGGGGCCCTGTTTGATGTGCGGGACGTCAAGCGCGTGTATCCGACCGTGTTTACCGGCGCGATTGTGGGTTACATTACGTTCTCGTGGCTTTCCCCGTGGCTCACGCGCGTGTTGGGCAGCGCCGATCACTTGCTGTTAGTGGCCGCAATCGCGATGCTAATGACGATTGCCTTGGCAGTGCTGCTGGTGCGCTTGACGGGCGCGGTGCTCATGCGCAAGCCCATCATTTCCTCAAAACAAGCGGTAGACCTGACCACGAAACAGCTCCTACAAGGTAAATTTACGCGTCAGCTCTTGTCGTATCAAATGCTTTCCGCCATCGGAACGCAGCTGATCATTTATATCTTTCTGGTGCAAACCGCGCTGCGGATTACAGATGAGCAGCAACTGGCCGCGTTTTTTGCGCAGTTTTCTGGCTGGCGGAACGTGATCAGTATTGTGGTGGCGTTATTCTTAGCCAGCCGCATTATTAGCCGGTTTGGCGTTGGCATCAGCTTGATGCTAAACCCGATCATTGTCGGCGTGCTAACGTTTTGTATGACGGCCATTGGCGCGTTTGAAACAGCCGGTAGCTGGCTGCTATTTGCCATTGCAATCGGCGCGTACACCTTCGATAACTTCCTCTCAGACACCATCACCTCCACCAGCATCAAAACCACATACCAAGCCATCCATCCCACAGAGCGCGTGAGCGTAGAAACCCTCGTAGAAGGCGTTGGCGTGCCGTTGGCGTATGCGGTGACGGGCGTGCTCTTATTGCTGCTGAACGCCATGGAATGGGCACCGGCCAACACCGTACTGTGGGTCACGGCCTTTGTTACGATTATCTGGAGTATTGCGGGGGCCAAAACTGCGCGGAGTTATCAACAGTCGCTGACGGCATTGTTGCAGCGGCGCGTCTTGCCAATCTCTGAATTGAACTTAGACGATGCTGCCAGTCTGGCTGTCGTGATTGAGATGTTAGAAAGCGGGCGGGCGCTCAAAATCCAGCATGCGTTGCAGCTTTTAGACGACCATCCCGCGTTGGATCTTCAGCTATTGCGCTTGGTGACCCATTCAAACGCGACCATTCAAAAGCAAGTTCTGGCGAAAATCGAAGACCGCCAATTGCAAGCTGCCGTGCCAAGCATTACCAAGTTGCTGGCCCAAAAGACGCTTGCGCCCACCGTGCGGGCCGCAGCACTAAAAGCACTGTGCGCAATTCAAGGTGATGCTGCCGTCACAACAATCAGCGACTATCGCGACGCGCCCGATATCCAGGTGCAAACCGCTGCATATGTTGGCTTGTCGCGTTACACAAATGGAACCGGGCGCAACATTGTGCAAACGCAGCTTGCCACGCTGATGGCTGACCCTAATCCGCAACAGCGCAGGCAGGCCGCAACGATTATTGGCGAAAGCAATACGCAAGCGTTTCTGCCGCTTTTATACGATTTGCTTGCTGATGATGATCTCTCTGTGCGCCACACGGCGTTTCTGAATGCCGCCGCGTTGCCAGCTGCGGATATCGTGCCTTTGGCGGCTCAGAATCTGGGCACCCACCAAACCCGCTCGATTGCGTCGCAGATTCTGTTGGCGCATCCGGCGGCCACGCTGGCGTTGGTCAAAGAAAATTTAGCCAGCGCAACGCCTTTAGATGACGGTCGGATGCGGCGGTTGCTCTCGCTCTGTGCCAAGTTGCCCGCCGAAGACACCATCGCAACGCTGGCACCGCACGTCCTGCATCCAAAGCGCGCGCTACGGCTGCCCATTCAGGCCACGCTCGGCCTCCAACGCTATCGGCTGGATGAAGCGCAAGCAAATCCGCTGTTGCAGCAAGAAATTGACCGTTACCTAGCCCTGTTGCAACTCGGGCAGCGGTTAGATGCCACCGCCAACGACGGCTTACTACAGCGCAGCCTGAGCGATGAACGGCGCAGTGTCCAAGCGGACATTCTCACGCTGCTCACGCTGCTGTATGACTACGCCGCAATCGATGGCGTGGCGCAAGGCTTACGCAAAGATTCCAGTGCGCGGGCTGTCGCATATGAATCGCTGAAGACGCGCCTGCGGGGACCCCTGAAGCTGCAATTGCTAACGATATTCGACGCGCGGCTAACTACAGGGCAGCAGCTAAAGCGCCTTGAAGCATTAGTTGACGGCAGCATCGAAGACCCGTACACAATTTTAGCCATCCAAGCGCCAAAGACAGACCGCCAGCGTTGGCTGAGCAGCGTTGTCAATTACACCAAATCCGCTGCTAGCCCCACACCGAATGGAGACCGTGAGATGTTAGAAAAAATGGAACGCGTTGCAATTCTAAGTACAGTGCCATTGTTTGCCGAAACGCCGAGTTATTTGCTGGCCTCGGTTGCAGATATTGTTGAACAAAAAATCATTCAACCTGATCAGCAGTTTATTACCGCTGGCGCATTGGAAATGGTGATGTACATCGTAGTGGACGGTCAGGTTAGGGTGCATAAAAACGGCCAAACCATTGTGCGCCTCGCCGAAGGGGATACGGTTGGCGAATTAGGCGTGCTGGATTCTGAGCCACGCTCGGCAAATGTTTCAACCGAAACGCTCACCACATTGTTTGCAATCCATAAAGAAGCGTTTGATGAATTACTATCCGACTTCCCAGAAATTGCCCGCAGCGTGATTTACCTCCTAACCGGACGCCTGCGACGTCAGGGCGCACAGCTCGCGGCGTAGAGCGGGGCGGCAGACCGTTAAATAAAGCGGCTTAGGTTAATACGTCTTATGTGAATTACACAACCAGAAAATAAATGTAGCCGCGACATCGCTGTCGCGAGATCAAAAAAACACAATGAAAGTGCGCTTCAACTGGCGAAAATTACCGCATTTATCAAATAGCAGTCTCGCTAGTCTCATAATTTGGCAAATTAAATGCTTAATCTCGCG
>JAHDBW010000344.1 GCA_020630175.1 Anaerolineales bacterium | reverse complement strand
CGACGTCACCACTCCAACCTTGGCTGAGCACAACTTCGTCTGGAATAAGCAGTTCGGTGTCGTAGCCTTCGCTGTTGAAGGTCTTCCAGAATGGCTTAGCAGCCAAAATGGTTTCTGTGATGTGCGTGATTTCAGCTGGATCTTCCGTGTTCGGGCTGTAGCCAAGGTAGAACGCTGCGGCCGCTGGCAATTCGCGTGGATCGTTCAACACGTTAATGCCTTGTGGTGCGTAGTTTTCCAATGCGGCTGGATCGAACAATGCTGCCCAACTGGTTGGTGGGTTCGCATCGAAGTATTCGTTGCCGTTGCGGTAGCCAATGCCGGTGGTACCCCATTGGTAAGGAACACAGTGTTTGTTGCCCGGATCAAACGGTGCATCTAGGAATGCTGGGTTCATGTTGCCAATGTTAGACATGGTTGAGGTGTCAATTTCTGCCAACAGTTCAAGACCGATCATGGTTGAAACCATGTAGTCACTTGGCATAATGACATCGTAACCTTCAGCGCCAGCTTGGAGCTTAGCGAGTAGGTCTTCATTTGAAGCGTACGTATCGTAAATGATTTTTACGCCGTATTCTTCTTCGTACTGCGTGAGCAATTCTTCATCGATGTAGTCTGCCCAGTTGTAGACATTCAATTCGGCTGAGAGTTCGCCGTCACCAGCAACGGTTGCGGCACCACCCGCTGCGCCGACTCCAGCACCTGCTCCGCCAGGCCCACTTGGGCCAGCACCAGCACATGCTGATATCGCAACAGCGACCAATGCGGTCAACATCATCCATAGTAGATTTTTCTTCATAATTCTTCTCCGTGAAAATGAATAAAGTTTAGAAATTGAAAGAGCGTTGCCGCCTTTCATATCGAAATTGTAAGTTAGGTGCGCCGTTGAATAAGCAACGACACAATCACCAAAATGGTTGAACCGGCAAACATCAATGTTGAGACCGCGTTTACCTCTGGCGTGACGCCAAAGCGCACTTTGGAATAGACCAGAATTGGCAGCGTGGTTGTGCCGGGGCCAGACATAAAGAACGTAATTACAAAGTCATCTAGTGACAGTGTGAAGGCTAACAACGCGCCAGCAATAATGCCCGGTGCCAGCAACGGCAGCGTAACGCGTCGAAAGGTTTCCCACGCATTTGCGCCTAAGTCGGCGGCGGCTTCTTCTAAGGAAGAGTCCATGTCTGCTAAGCGGGCGCGCACCACAATCGCCACAAACGAAATATTGAACGCAATGTGCGCAATCAGGATTGTGTAGCGGCTGAGACCAATGCCTAAAATAACAAAGAACAGCAAGGTGCTCAAGGCCATGACGATGTCTGGAATGATAACCGGCAGGTAAAGGATCGCATCGTAGGCCGTTTTGCCCCACATGTTGAAGCGTTCCATGGCGATGGCGGTTAGCGTGCCAATAACGGTGCTGATGAGCGCCGACCAAAATGCGAGCCACAAACTAAAGCGCAGGGCTTTGAGCACGGCTTCATCTTGAAAGACTTCGCGGTACCAGTGCAGGCTGAAGCCTGTCCAAACGCTGACGATGCGGTTTTCGTTGAACGAATAAATGATGAGAATAACAATCGGCAAGTATAGAAACAAGAACATGCCAATCGAGATCCAAAGCAGGGCACGGTCGTTGAACGACTTGCGAATTTTATTGCGTGGGGGCAGAGCTGTGGTTGCCATTAGTTACGTTCGCCTCCAGCGCGGAAATACAGCATGATGGCCGCTAACATAATCAGCATCATCATAAAGCCGATGGCCGAGCCAAACGGCCAGTCACGCGAGGTGAGGAATTGCTGCTGGAGCAGGTTGCCAAGCATGGTCACTTTGCCGCCGCCCATCAACGTTGGCACCACAAAAGAGCCTAACGATGGAATAAACACCAAAATGCTAGCGGCCACAATGCCGGGCATTGAAAGTGGCAACAGAACGCGCATGGTGCTGCGGAAGCTGTTTGCGCCTAAGTCAGACGCCGCTTCAAGCAGCGACCAGTCGAGTTTTTCTAAGTTGCTATACAGCGGCAACACCACAAACGGGAAGAAGCCATACAGTAGGCCTACAAACACCGCAAAATTATTGAAGAGTAGCGGCAGTGGTTCGGCTGTCATTTGAGCGATGCGGGCGAAAAAGGCACTGTTGGCAGACAGCGCTACTGCTTGTTCGTGCAGCGTTGATGTCCAAATATTGTTGATCAGACCAGTATCCCGCAGGAGCAACATCCACGCATATACCCGAACCAGACCGTTAGTCCAGAACGGGATCATGACCAAAAAGATGAGCGTGCCGCGCCATTTTTCAGACTGTCGTGCAATCCAGTAGGCAAACGGATAGCCAAAGATCAGGCACAAAATGGTGTTTCCTAAGGCCATGGCAAAGGAGCGCCAGAAAATCCGTAGGTAAATAAGCTGGCCACCAATGCGGCTAAAGAAGCGTGCATAGTCGTTGAATAAAATGCGCAAGCCTTCTAGCGACAATTCAGGATAAATAATTGTGCCGCCGGGGCCGCGTTCCCCTAAGCTGACAAAGAAGATGAAGACGTTTGGCGCAACAAAGAAGACCAGCAACCAATAGGCCGCCGGCCAGTTGAGCGCCCAGCCCGTATTGCGGGATAGCAAAATCAGTAGAAAGCCCGCAATGCCAATCAGGAAGACCGGGCCGTAAACCTCGTTGGAGACCCACCAAAAGAGCACCGCGCCCGCGATGACTACGATATTGCGAATGCGCGCCAGTAAGACGGCGTGCTTTGCGTCACGCAGCAGCCAAAGCCCGGCAAACAGATCTATCGCAATGCCCGCTGCATAAATGGGGATGGCGGCACCGCTGGCGATATCAAAGAGCGCTTGTTCAAATTTGAAAACGGTCCAACCAACGCTGCTAAAGGTGAGCCAGCGAACGAGGAGCCACGCCCAAAATCCGGCGTGGCCGAGCAAAAACCACGCGGTGACCCGTAACAACGGATCCAGCGCAAACATTTGCATCGTGTCTGCTTGTTTTGCAGAATGTGTTGCGGCGGCCATTTTATTCGGTTAGCACTTGGGCGTTTGCGGGACGCCATTGCAAGGTGATTTCGTCGCCGGGATTGAAGGTGACATCATCTTGGCGACCAATATTTTGCACCCGTACGACCACGGTTTCTGCGGCGTTGATATCGACTTCGTAGCGGGTATCGGTGCCGATGTAAACCGTTTCAGCAATGGTGCCATTAATGGCGGCCATGCCGTCTGCCTGCTGACCGTGGTCTGCAAGTAGCGCTAGTTTTTCAGGCCGAATTGCCAACGTGGCTTCGGTACCTATGGACAGAGCCTTGCGGGCTTTGCCGGGCAGTTGCATGCCGTTGACAGTCAGCGTTGTAATTGTGCCGGTATCACTAACCTTGCCGGTGATGAAATTTGTTTCCCCAATAAAGTCGGCCACAAAGCGATTGGCCGGATCTTCATAAATCTCGCGTGCGCCGCCAACCTGTTGCACCAAGCCGTTGCTCATGACTGCGATGCGGT
>JAHDBW010000343.1 GCA_020630175.1 Anaerolineales bacterium | reverse complement strand
GATGCCTTAGTAGATACAGTGTTGCGCTTTGCCACGTTCTTGCAAGACGCGGGTGATCTGCTAAGCGAAGTTGACATCAATCCGCTCATTATGACTGCTGAACAAGGCTACATTGTCGATGCCTTGCTAATTCCAATTACTTCTATGTAAAAGCCGAAAAGTTTTCAGAAATAAAATCGCGCCTAAACTGGGCTTTTACTGAAGGTTTTGCCACGCAAGCTTTCATTTATTTTTGAATACTTTCTGCAAAACACTTAAATAAGGACTCTAAATTATGAGAAATCCAATTTCTACGCCAGATTTTGAAACTTATAGTATGGACATTTTGTTAACGGGTGCCAAAGTAAACGGCGACACTGTTGACGTGTCTTGGACAGACGGCCAAACCAGCCGTTACCATCACATGTGGCTACGTGATAACTGCGCTTGCTCTGGCTGTATTGATCCCAACTCGCATGAACGTGTCGATTCAATTGCCATCATTCCCGCAGAGATCCGTCCGCTAAACGTCAAGGTTGGCTTGCACGGCGGCCTTGTTGTGGAATGGGAACAAAAAGTTGGTGAATGCAACGGCGTCAGTGAATATCATCCCGGCTGGCTGCGCGCGTTTGATTACTCAAATGGCTCGAAGCCGATTGAAGGCTGGGAAATGAAGACTTGGGGGCAAGACCTTGAAGATGATCTGCCGATGTTCTCGGCGCAAGAGGTGTTTGAAAACGAAGATGTGAAGTACGACTTCCTCGTTGCCATTCGCACTTTAGGTCTGGCAATTGTGACCGATATGCCAAAAGACTATGAAGCCTTTGAGCGCATTTCTTCACAAATTGGCTTGTTGCGTGACATGAACTGGGGCAAGATTTTTGAAATTATTCCAAAGCCAGACGGCGAATATATCGCTAACCGCGGCTTTGCCTTAGATGCACACTCCGATGCGTCCACGCGTGAGTATCAGCCGGGGTTTCAAATTTTCCAGTGCGTTGAGAATACCGCAACCGGTGGCGAAAGCTTCTGGGTTGACGGCTTCTATATCGCCGAAATTATGAAGCGCGATTATCCAGATCAATATGAATTGCTCACGACAGTGCCATGGGAATTTGCCAACCGCTCTAAGGGGACGCACTATCGCTGGACAGCGCCCGTGCTTGAACTGGACTTAGCTGGCAATATTACAGCCGTGCGGGACACCACTTGGCTGCGGGAACCGCTGCGCCAAGACTTTGACATGGTGCCAAAACTGATGGAAGCCTATCGCACCTATGTCGATTTGAAATCACGCCGCGAAAACCAAGTTGAACGCAAGCTGGTGGAAGGTGACGTGGCGTTTGTAGACAATCGCCGCTGTTTACATGGCCGTCGCGCCTTTGTGCCTGGCTCTGGTATGCGCCACATTCGCACGTGTTATGGTGAGCGCGAAGAGCTGATTTCATCGATTCGGATGATTGAACGTGCTCGCAATGCGCGCGAAAATCTGTAAGTAATTCTCTTTGAATTAGACCCAATCTAAAACAGGCGCGTTATTGCGCCTGTTTTAGGTTAAAATCCTTCTCTATGCAAACTATTCGCTTGATCGCAACCACACAATTTGGACTTGAAGCCATCGTCAAACGGGAACTTATCGCGTTGGGCTATGAAGGGATTTCTGTCACGCCGGGTCGGATTGAATTTGACGCCACAACGGCAGACATTCCGCGCGTAAATTTATGGCTGCGCTGTGCAGACCGCGTCCGCCTAAAAATTGGCGCGTTCAAAGCGGTCACATTTGAAGAACTCTTTGAACAAACCAAAGACCTGCCGTGGGAAGACTGGATTACCGTCGATGGGCAATTCACGGTCACCGGCAAGTGCGTAAAGTCTGAATTGATGAGCGTGCGCAGCAGTCAGTCGATTGTGAAGAAGGCCGTTGTAGAACGCTTGAAATCCGCGTATAACGTGGATTGGTTTGATGAAACAGGCGAGGCGTACACTATTGAAGTGGCGCTGCTGCAAGACGTGGCAACGCTGACAATTGATACATCCGGCTCTGGGTTGCATAAGCGGGGTTACCGCGAAGCATCGGGTGGGGCGCCATTGCGCGAAACGCTCGCGGCGGGATTGGTAAAACTTAGTTACTGGTTCCCAGACCGTTATTTGCTAGATCCACTGTGTGGGTCAGGCACTATCTTGATTGAAGCAGCCATGATTGCGGCTAACATTGCACCGGGACTAAATCGTTCGTTTGCCTCAGAAGGGTGGGAAACAATCGGTGGCGACGCGTGGCGTTTGGCGCGCGAATCTGCGCGTGACGCTGAAAAGCCATTTGAAGAGCCGATGATTTATGGCTCTGATTACGATGAAGATGTGATCCGGATTGCCAAACGGAATGCGGAAATGGCTGGCGTAGGCGACTACATTCAGTTTGAGACGAAGCCATTAAATGAAGTGTGGGTCGATCGGCAATATGGCATTGTGATTACCAATCCACCTTATGGGCAGCGCATGTCAGACTTTGAAGCGTTGAACAAGCTGTATATCAACTTCCACAAGATGTTCCGCAAGAAAAAAGGGTGGTCGATTTACGTCATTACGTCAGATCGCCAATTCCCTAATTATTTCAAACGGGCGCGTCCAGACCGCGTGCGCAAGCTGTATAACGGCCCGATTGAAACGAATTACTATCAATACTACGGTGAACGTCCGCCGCGCGAACCAAAGAAAACTTAGCCCATTACGGACTTGTTAGTTTCGGCAATATGGTCAGCTGATTTTTTGATTAAGTCGCGGAGTATGGCCTCATCAACATCAGCCAGCTTCTTTATATAGAGGCATGACTTGCCGATTTTGTGCTTGCCGAGTTTTTCTAATAACCCTTCAAACTCGTCAAACCCAGCCATGATGTAGAGCGTGATGTTTTGTTTGCGCGGTGAAAATCCACAGAGGAACCAAGTGCCGGCACGACCGCTGGCATACTTGTAGTCATAGCTGCCAAAGCCGATGATTTTTGCGCCCCACATTTTTGCAGGTGCCCCAATAATCTCTTCCATCATTGCCGCAACCGCAAAACAGTCGGCCTTCTTTTGTTCAGGTTCAACCGTGTTTAGAAACTCGGTTACATCGCCGTCATTTAATTGTGTTTTATTTTCAGCCATTGGTGTGTCTCCTTTGCAAATGCGCGTGTTGCGTAAAACAGATAGTGGTATCGTAACATATTGGAATGTTTGAGCATTACGTTGACTGTGGTGGTGTAGATCAAATACCGCATAGCGTTGTAATCGTTTCCTTTATTATCTTTTCATTTATAAAATGAGCACTCTTCGACGTCTATTGCCATACCTTCTAATTGTGATCAGCATTGCGATTGCAATTTTCTTCTTGCGGACCAATGAAGGCTCACTGGCACAAGTTTGGCAAACCCTACAAACTGCACGCCCTGACAGATTGCTACTAGCACTGCTGCTGTGGGGCGTTTGGCAGGCTAGCCAAGTACGTCAATTCCAATTTGCATATCAGCTTGTTGGCATCCC
>JAHDBW010000342.1 GCA_020630175.1 Anaerolineales bacterium | reverse complement strand
ATCAGCGGCATTGCCCCAGTCGCCACTGAACACAGTTTCAGAAAGCGGCCGGCGCGTACGCGGTTGTAGTTCGCGCTCTTTTAATGCGTCCGGCAATGTGTCAGCTGCTGCGAGGTGCCCAATTGCGACCACCGCCAAGACCTTATAGTTATCGGGCACGTTGAATTCAGCCTGAATTGCATCGCGGTGAATGCCACCCATATGGTGACAGTAAAGTCCGTTATGCAGCGCCTCAAGCACAAATTGAGACACCGCTAAGCCCGTATCATAAACCGCACTGCCCACCGGCTTGCCGTCATCATTTTGCATTTGCGCAACGACGACCATCAATGCCCCGGCATTTTTGGCCCACGTTTGATTCGATTCCATCAGCCCACCAAGCAAGCGATTGAAGTCGGCTTCATTGTCACGCGTGGCAAGAATAAAGCGCCAAGGCTGAAGATTAAAGCCAGAAGCACCCCAACGGGCGGCCTCTAGCGCTTTTGTCAACGCTTCTTTGCTAACGGCTTCGCCAGTAAAAGCACGCGGGCTCCAACGGTTTGCAATCAGATCATTTATTGGATAAGTGGTTTCTGCTGTACGCGACATAATTCCCTGCTGTAATGAACACTATTACTCAGTTTGTTATGCATGGCAGACCGCAAATCCACTGAGTATTCAAAAATATCAGGATAAGTTTAACAGAACAATTTACCGTTGCCCAAACCTGTTCTTAACGACGAATTTGTCACATCCTTACTGAATTTTGTCAAAAATCCCGCATAATAGACTCAACATTTCTATTTAATCTATCGAAGTCACCATTTATATTTCATGTCTACATCTGAGCATAAACGTCTGCAAGCGCACCTAAACCGTCAAACAAACTGGAAAGAATGGGGACCCTACCTAAGCGAGCGCGCTTGGGGCACGGTCCGTGAAGATTACAGTCCTGACGGTACCGCTTGGGATTATTTCCCACATGACCATGCCCGCAGCCGCGCTTACCGCTGGAATGAAGATGGCTTGATGGGCATTTCAGATCGGCAGCAATACTTGTGTTTTGCCCTCGCGCTTTGGAACGGGCAAGACCCGATTCTCAAAGAGCGCTTATTTGGCCTTGCTGGGCCAGAAGGCAACCACGCCGAAGATGTCAAAGAGTATTACTACTACCTAGACAGCACGCCAACGCATAGCTACATGCGCATGCTGTACAAATATCCACAGCGGGCTTACCCGTATGCCGAGCTGGTGAATGAGAACGCCAAGCGCGGTCGGCAAGAACCAGAATATGAATTGTTAGACACGCAAGCGTTTGCCGACAATCGCTATTTTGATGTCAGCCTTGAATATGCCAAGGCTAACGAAACTGACATTTTGATTCAAATTACGGCCACCAATCATGGGCCAGACAGCGCCCCACTGTGGCTGTTGCCAACGCTTTGGTTCCGCAATACGTGGACATGGGGCTATGAAAACGGCCCCATGAACGATGTGCCCGAACCGCCACGCATGGCAGCACTTGACGCACAAAGCATTCAAGCCAACCATCCGGCTCTCGGCGACTATCACCTTTACATAGAAGACAGTGCGGCCCAATTGCTGTTTACAGAAAACAACACCAACGCGCAGCGCGTCTTTGGCTTAGAGAATGCCAATCCGTATGTAAAAGACGCCTTTCATGACTACGTGATCGCAAATCAACAAAGTGCGGTCAACCCAGCCCAAACGGGCACGAAGGCTGCCGCGTTACACAAATTAGAAGTGCCAGCCCAAGCCAGCGTGACAATCAAATTACGTCTGAGCGCCGCGCCAGTCGCTAAGCCCTTTGCTAAGTTTGATACGCTTTTTGCACGTGCCAAAACAGATGCCGATGCGTTTTATGACAGCCTGCAAACAGACGTTGCCACTGCTGAAGAAAAGAGCATCCAGCGCCAAGCGTGGGCCGGCATGTTGTTCACAAAGCAACTGTTTTACTTTGATGTCAATCAATGGCTAGACGGAGATCCCGGTACGGCCGCGCCTGAAAATCGCAAGCAAGGACGCAATCGTGATTGGCGGCATCTGACCAATTTCGACATTATCTCGATGCCAGACAAGTGGGAATATCCTTGGTACGCGGCGTGGGATTTGGCCTTTCACTGTATTCCATTAGCGCAGGTTGATCCACAGTTTGCCAAGCGCCAGCTCATCCTGATGACCCGCGAATGGTACATGCATCCCAACGGGCAATTACCGGCCTATGAGTGGGCCTTTGGCGATGTGAATCCGCCTGTCCATGGGTGGGCCGCCTGGGAGGTGTATCAGCTAGAAGCAAAAATGACCGGCACGCCTGATCGTGAATTCTTAGAGGCCATCTTTCACAAGCTGCTGCTCAATTTCACTTGGTGGATCAATCGCAAAGACAAAGACGACAATAACATCTTCCAAGGTGGCTTTCTGGGGTTAGATAACATCAGCTTGTTTGATCGCAGTTCCGCGCTACCAACTGGTGGTCACATTGATCAATCAGATGGCACCGCTTGGATGGGGTTCTACACGCTTGGCTTATTGCAAATGGCGCTAGAACTCGCCAAAGACAACCCAATTTACCAAGACCTAGCCACCAAGTTTTACGAGCATTTTCTACAAATTGCAGACGCAATGAGCGGTCGGCACACGGAAAGTAATGGCCTGTGGGACGAAGAAGACGGCTTCTTTTATGACGTGCTGCACATTGGCAACCGTGAAGTGCCGCTCAAAGTGCGGTCGCTGGTTGGGCTAATGCCTTTGATTGCGGTTGGCGTTCTCGGCGCTGATCAGCTTGAAGAAATGGATGTGTTCCAACGCCGGATGACGTGGTTCAATGCCAACCGGCCGCACCTAACTGGCAATATGGCGTCAACGGAAGTTCCGGGCGTTGGCAAGCGCCGCTTACTGTCGATTGTCACGCCGGAGCGTTTACGCAGCGTCTTGCGCTACATGCTAGATGAAGCCGAGTTTTTATCGCCGTATGGCATTCGCTCTATGTCAAAAATTCATCGTGAGCCCTATACGCTTTGGCACGAGGGCAAGTCATTTAGCATTGCCTATGAGCCAGCCGAGTCGCAAACGAGCCTGTTTGGCGGCAATTCAAACTGGCGGGGGCCGATTTGGTTCCCTATCAACTATCTGTTGATCAAAGCATTGGAAACCCATTACTTGTACTACGGCGATGACTTCACCGTTGAATGCCCAGTTGGGTCCGGCAATATGCTCACGCTACAAGCCGTGGCAGTTGAACTTGCGCAGCGCCTCATCAAGCTCTTTACTCAAGACTCTGACGGCAAACGCGCCGCCTTTGGCGATGTTGAAACCATGCAAACCGACCCCAATTGGCAAGACCATATTTTGTTCTACGAATATTTCAACGGCGATACTGGCGCTGGTCTAGGGGCGAGCCATCAAACCGGCTGGACCGGCTTAGTGGCAGAACTCATCAAAACATACGGCGCAAAATAAGTGCTGGCCTATGTGAGACATAAGCAATCGGTAAACCCGGTGA
>JAHDBW010000341.1 GCA_020630175.1 Anaerolineales bacterium | reverse complement strand
AACAGCAACTCGTCAAAGCGCATATCGGCCATTGAACGCGTGTCGTGGGCGCGGCGGGCCAAGCCAGCCATCGTTTCACCACGTAAGCGCTCGATGTGATCTTCCGGGAAAACCGGATTGCGCAGCACATCGCTGGCAACACCCAGTAACATGCCCAAGTCTTCTGCTAAGGCTTTGCCACTGAACCCAACGGTGTGCGTATTGGCACCTACGCCAAAAGACGCACCAACCGATTCAATTTCTTCATACAGCGCATCAAAGGTGCGATTGGCCGTGCCACGCATGAGCATGCTGGCCGTAAATTCAGCCAAGCCGATTTGCGCCTTATCCGCTACATTGATTGCGCCACCCATCAGGTAGCCGTTGATGACCACTGCTGGGCTATTTTGATTTTCACGCGTTAGCACGGTGATGCCGTTGTCTAACGTCACCCGTGTGATGGTATCGGCACCCGGCAATGAGGCCAGATCGAGTTTCATGAGATCAGAGGATGTCATTTATGCCACCTCCAATGCAGCTTTAGGAACGTAATGTCCAACGACGCGGTTGGAGTTGACGAGATACTTTTGCGCCACGCGCTGCACGTCTGCAATGGTGACTTGCTCTAGCTTTGTCAGATAGTCGGTAAACCAGGTGTAGTCGTCTAGGATTTCAGCATAGCCATACCAGAAGCCAAGGTTAGAGGCGCTTTCGGCGCTAAACGCAAACGCTGCTTTGGACTGCTTCATGACCTTTTCAAATTCATAGTCAGTCAACGGTTCGTCTGCCAAGCGCGCGATCTCGGCATCTAATGCCGCTTCGATTTCTGAGAGCGCAACGCCGGGGCGCGACATGACCGAGATGCTGTACAAATACGGATCAATCGTAGCGAAGAAGCTACCGCCCATAAAGGCAGCCAGTTCATTCAATACCAAGGCTTTGTACAAACGGCTTGTCCGGTTTGAGGTGCCGCCACTGCCCATTGACTTGGCACCAGTGAGCGCACTGGTCAACACCAGCATTGGGAAGAAATCAGGGTCACGTGAATCTGGACCGTGATAAGACACAACCATGTAGCTGCTCTCGCCATCACCTTCGAGCATGACGCGGCGTTCGCCCCGTTGCGGTGGCTCAGGGCGTACAAATGGCCGCGGCGTGTCTTGCGCAGGAATGCTGCCGTAAATCTCTTTGATTTGAGCCAGCACATCGTCTGAATCAAAATCGCCCACCAACACTGCAATGGCGTTGTTTGGCGCGTAGTACGTTTGATAGTGGCCGTACAAATCATCACGCGTCATCGTTTCAACGTCGATTTGATCGCCTAAAACTTCATGATGATAAGGATGCACGCGGAACGCCGCCGCCGTCACTTCTTCATCTAGCAAGAACATGGGCTCGTTTTCACTGCCCTGCCGTTCAGAAATAATAACCGTCCGTTCCGACTCAACTTCTTCTGGCTCATACAAGCTGTTGACCATGCGATCGGCTTCGATTTCTAGCGCGAGACGCACTTGATCCGCCGGCAGCGTTTCATAGTAGGTGGTCCAGTCAAACGAGGTCATTGCATTCCAGTTGCCGCCGGTGCGCGAGACCATCTTTTCAACGGCATCGCCAGGAAAGGCTTCTGTGCCTTTGAACTGCATGTGCTCTACCCAGTGTGAAGCGCCGGTTTTGCCAGTCGGTTCATTGCGCGAGCCAACGCGATACCACATCCAAAAGGACACGATTGGCGCGGTTTTGACTTCTTTGAGCAGTACGGTTAACCCGTTCTCAAGTTGTACTTTAGTGAGGTCAGAAAGTGTTGTCATATTCAGAAATCTTATCACTGAATTGTATGCGTTAAGTAAGCGAAAAATGGCGGCTGACAGGGCAGGCCACTGATGTGCATTGCGGAACTAGATTGTGCGCCAGCCAGAACGCGCTTCAGCGTGTTTTATGCACTAGCAACAGAATTCATTCTGCTTGCGGAACCGCGCAACACCGTATAATACACACTATGAATTGGCTGCTTGCACTTGCTTACTTTGCGCACTTTACCGCAACCGTTATTTGGGTTGGGGGCTTGGCGCTCCTTTCATTGGTGATTTGGCCGGTGGTCAAGCAAACGTTACCGCCAACAGACGCGAGCCGCGTGATGACTGCGTTACAAAAACGCTTCTCACCGTTGGCAATTTTGTCGCTTGCGGTGTTAACTGGCACCGGGCTGATGCAAATGTCGGCTGCACCACAGTATGAAGGCCTGCTGGTTATTGATAATGGCTGGTCCATTGCGATGCTTATCAAGCACATTGGCTACGCGGTAATGGTGGGGATTGGCGCTTACCTCACGTGGGGCTTGCTGCCGCAGTTGGCGCACAACGCCTTACTCTTAGATGCTGGCAAAGCACCAGCAGATTTAGAAAAATTACAAAAACGACAGTCCTTGCTACATGCGCTAAACTTTGCGTGCGGACTCTTCGTCTTGCTCTTTACCGCGTTTGCGCGGGTGCTTTAGGTGGTGCAGCAAGCACTCAAGTAAAAGCTAGCATCCATTGCATCACCTTTAGTAAAAGCCAATTGTGTGCAATTTTATTTCAGAATATATTTTGGCTTTTACATAGCAACTTATGTTTGAATTTTTATTTCTCGGCACCTCTGCATCTGCGCCCTCTGTTCATCGGGGGTTATCTTCACACTTAGTCAAGCATCGCGACTATCGCTTTTTGATTGATGCGGGTGAAGGCACACAACGCCAGATTCTACGCAGCGGCGCGGGCTTCAAACGCTTAGACAAAATCCTCATTACGCATGGGCACTTAGATCACATCCTTGGATTGGGCGGCTTGATGTCCACCCTTGCCCGCTGGGACACCATGGAAAAGATCGAGATTTGGGCCGGGCAACACGCGCTAGATCGCATTTCAGACTTACTCTTCAAAGTCGTGCTGCCAGACAAAGGGTTGCCAATCAAAATTGATCTGATCCCGCTAGAAACCGGCGTGATTATGGAAGATGACAAGTTCTCACTGAGCGCCTTCCCCGTGGTTCACCGTGGGCGCGGTTGCTTTGGGTTTAGCTTTGAACAAAAAACGCACGTGCCGTTTCTAAACGACAAAGCCACAGACTTAGGCGTTCCATTTGGGCCGGAGCGCGGCCAACTGGTGAAAGGCAATGCCGTCACATTGGCTGATGGGTCTGTAATTACGCCTGAAGATGTGATGGGCGATCCAATCAAAGGGGTCAAGCTTGTTCACGTGGGCGATGTTGGCAACACTGCCAAACTGCTGCCATACGTGCAAGACGCCGACGCACTGGTGATTGAGTCGACTTATCTAGATGAAGACAAAGACATGGCCAAGAAGTTTGGTCACCTTACCGCCACGCAAGCCGCAAATTTAGCCGTTGAGGCAAATGTCAAACAGCTCTATCTAACGCATATTTCACGGCGCTACCGTGAGAAAGACGTCATCCGCGAAGCGCAGGCCATCTTCCCGAATGCAGTTGTGGCACGCGACTTTACAGAATTCAGCGTGAAGCGTGAGAAGTGACCTA
>JAHDBW010000049.1 GCA_020630175.1 Anaerolineales bacterium | reverse complement strand
CGTACAACGTGCGTAAGACGTCCATTGCGTCGGCTACGACTTCTTCATCTGTCCACGTGCTGAGTTTTCTGGCGTAGTCAGCAGCGTTGAAACCAAGCAACACTGGCTCGCCGACGTAGTAGTTGATGTTGATCCACTCATTCCAGCGGCCTGGTTTGGCTGAAATCCAGTCAATTAGCTCAAGGTCGGTTTCCCAAAAGACCTCAGGGAAGCGTAGGTATAGCTTGTCGAGCAGGCCACTGCCCATGGCGTCAATTGCGGCCAACTTTGTGGCAGGTAAGGCAGGGGCAAAGGTGACAGCGGCTTGTTTTAGCACGCCAATTGGTAACGTCACCACGACTTGATCCGCACTAAATTCGCCGTGATCTGTGTAGACGGTTACCGCATCCGCATAGTCGATATGCGTGACGCGGTGATTGCGCTTGATGGTCAGCCCTTTGGCAAGGTGATCAATTATCTGCTTATACCCGCCCGGAAACAGCACGTCATTGCCGCTGTAGGCGCTGGCATCGTCGTAATTGATAGCGGATAGCGCATCAATGCTGCCAGAGAATTCATGCTCCAGCGTGACGTTGAGCGCGTGACGGAACTCACGTTGTTCGGTTGCAGAGAGTGCTTGCCAGAGTGTATTTGCGGTCAGCGCTTCAGTAATGGTTTGATCTGGGGTGGCGTTTTCAACAACGCTTTCAAACAAGGTCTCGGCGGTGTCGTACAGCGTGTCGATTTGGGCTTCGCTGAGTTCGGTGCCGTCGGTATTGTACGTGGTGCTATTGTCGTAATCGGTTGGGAGGCGGCTGATATTGGCTGCGTCGGCTAATTCAGTGAGTGGATTGCCGTTAGTGCCGTGAATCCATGAGGCACCTAAATCCAGCGGGAGGGTTGGCCATGCTGCACTGGTGTAAATGCGGCCGCCGATGCGATCGCGGGCTTCTAATATGGTGACGTTATGCCCAGCGTCTTGCAGCGCTTTGGCTGCGGCAATCCCCGCGATTCCGGCACCGATCACAATGACGCGCGTTGGGGCAGCATCAGAGTCTTGCTCGGTCGCGAGCAACGGTTGGCAGGCGCTGGTGAGTGCAATCAGCCCACTCAGTTTTAGGAAGTCACGGCGGTTCATTTAGAAAAGTCGATAAAACATCCTGAATGCGGAAACAACAATGACTAACAATAACAACCGATAGACCCAGACTTGCGCCCAGTCTTTTGTGGCAAATTTAGCAGCTAACCAAGCGCCAGTGACAGCACCGGCAGCAAGAAGTAAGCCCCAAGTCCAATCGACTTGGTCATTGAAGATGAAAATTGCAACAGCGAAAATATTGTAGAAAAACGACAGCCAATTCTTGATGCCGTTGGCGTTGATGAGGTCAAATCCTGCGCCCAGTACGAGCGCGGCGAGCCAAAAGATACCCGCGCCAGCTTGAATAAATCCACCGTAAACGCCCATCAAGAAAAAGATTGGGTAGAGCCACCATTTTAGTTCAGGCTCTGTATCGGTGGGGGGCACTAGCCAGCGCTTAGGCTTCATCACCACGATACAAAACACCAAAATCAACATGATGCCAATCGCGAGTGACATGGCGCGCTCGTTCAGGTCGACCGCAATTTGCGCCCCTAGCAGCGCCCCGATAACAGCGGGGATTGAAATCTTCCAAGCTAATGGCCAGTTGATACGGTCTTTTTTGGCAAAAGACCATGTGCCCATGCCGCTTTGCAGCACAACAGAAACGCGGTTGGTGCCGTTGGCAACGCCTGCGGGCAAGCCCATAAAAATGAGCAATGGAATGGTAATTGCCGACCCGCTGCCTGCCAACGTGTTGATAAAGCCAGCCAAAATGCCCGCCAGAATCACCGTTGCGATGTCTGCAATTGAAATATCAATCATGTAATGTTCGCTTAGCGAATGACAGTGCCATCGGCTAGTGTACCGGTTAGGGCGGCTTGAATATGGCCGGGTGTTCCGCCGTTGAAAATGCGAATTTGTAAGTCGTCTACGCTTTCTACAAGGTCAAGCATGCCAGATACTTTGGTGTCCATGCCGCCGGTGACGTCGGTTGCGCCAGAGCCTTTGACTTGAATGTCGGCCAAGGTTTCGCGCGTAATCATGGGCACGAGTTCGCCATCTGGATAATGCGTAAAGACACCATCATCAATGCCAGCTAGCAAAATTTCATGCGGACACAGTTGCGCTGTGAGATAGGTAAAGACGGTCTCGGTAGAGAGAATAGTGCCGCCCAGCAGCATATCAACGCCCACATCACCATGTACTACGGGCACTAAGCCGTTGTTGAGCGCCACCAAGAGCGGATTGAGCGCCATTTCTGAAATGACACCATTTTGCGCCACGGCTGAAGCGGAGGGTGACATATGGATGGCCGGTACGCCTGCTGTGCGCAAGGCATCAATGGTATGACGGTTTAGCGTTTCTGCGGCTTGGGCCACTTCGGCAAATCCTTGCCACTGATCAGCGGTGCGCACACCATTTTTTGTATTGTGTTGCTTGGCTGGAACGTGGCCAAAAGAGCCGGAGCCATGCCCAATGACCAACTGTAAATCAGGGTTAGCGTCTAGCGCGGCTTTGATTTCGGCTGAGACTTGTGCCAAGATTTCTGGGCGCGTTGTGTTGGGCGTGAACTTATCAGTGATTAGCGAGCCCCCGAGTTTTAGAAAGACAAGTCGAGACATTATTGGACGTAGGTGTGAATGACACGGGTGGCACCAGCCTGCTGGAGCGCAGTGGTGACGGTGTCGATGGTGTCTTGAGTAACGAGTGCGATCATGTTACCACCCAGACCACCGCCAGAAAGTTTTGCGCCTAAAGCACCTGCCTGCGTTGCGGCACTGACCAGTGCATCTAACGCGGCGTTTGAGACGCCAATTTGTTGTAATAGGCGCTGATTTTCATTGAAAAGCGGACCCAGCGCAGATGGATCACCAGTTTCAATGCTTGCTTTTGCCTTATGCGATAAGTCTGCGATGGCATCAAAATAGGCCTGATATTGTGCGGGGTTTGCCTCAAAGCGCTGCCGTACGCCAGCCACGGCGGTGACCGTTTCACTGGCGATGCCAGTATCTGCAATCAGAATATGAAATGGGATGTTGGTTTTTAGCGGCGTCAATTCTTTGTCACGAATAAACCAAACGGGCTGGGCATAGGCAACAACGGTATTGTCGATGCCGGACGGCGTGCCGTGGAAAAGCTTTTCAATTTCAAATACTAAGTTGGATATGGTTGCGGCATCCAGCTGATGCCCCAAAGCTTGGGCAAGTGCGCTAATCAGCGCGGTGGTAATGGCGGCACCTGAGCCCAAACCGGCGGCAATTGGAATTGTCGATTGTAATTTGACAGTGAGGCCGGGCGGGGCGCTAATGCCGAGGTGCGTTAGTAAATTGTTGGTGGCTAAGGAAAGCGGATGGTCAAGATCAGTTTGCGTTCTGATTTGGGCGTTGAGATCAACGGCATCGACAACAATTCCCGGTGTGTCTTTTGTAAAAACTTGGGCGGTGGCCTGAACACCGTCAACCGGGCAGGCGATAGCTGGGACACCGTAAACAACCGCGTGCTCGCCGTGCAGAATAAATTTGCCCGGTGCGGCAGCCGTTGCTATTGGCTGATGTAAAGGATCGTGGCGCATACCAGCCCCCAAATTACAACGGTAATAAATAGTGGCCGATCTTTTAGCACCAGCTCATCTGGCGCGCCGCCAAGGCCTTTGACGTGAATCAGATACATGTAACGGGCGATGCCGTAAAACACAAACGGGATGGTGAGCATCATGGTGTGATTGTCTGGCACGTTTGGGGCGCTGAACGTATACACGGAATAGCTAACGAGGGTGCTTGTGGCAACAATGGCCACTAGCCAATCGATAAAGGGAATTGTGTAATCTTGTAGCACTACACGCGTTGATTCTTTATCACTTTTGGCTGCGAGCGTGAGTTCATGGCGTCGTTTACCAAAGCCGATGAACAGCGCACCTAGCGTGACACAAATGTAAAGCCATGGTGAAAAGCGCTCCACATCAATTAGCACAACACCCGCCGCCACCCGTAAAACAAATCCAGCGGCGATGAGCATGACATCAATTAGCACAACGTGTTTGAGTACAAACGAATAGGCAATATTTTGCGCGTAATACAGCGTAATAATGATGCCAAACCACGTATTGAATAAAAACGCGATTGGAATAATCACCACAGGAAAGGCAATCGCCATGATCTTTGCCAAGCCCACGCTCACCTCGCCTGATGGGATCGGGCGGAAGCGTTTGGTGGGGTGCAGTTTGTCTTGCTCAATATCAGCTAAATCGTTGACCAAGTAGACAGCGCTACTAATCAGGGCCAGCAAAACAAATGCGATTACTGTCCGGCCAACATAGAGTGGGTCAAAGAATTTGACGTCAAAAACTAAGGCGGCAAAAACAGCTAAATTCTTATGCCATTGGTGCGGTCGGAGGGTGCGGATTATGGGCGGTAACTTCATCGTTTTTATTATACGGTTAACCCTGTGAAGTAAAAAACAAAAAGGTCTTAGAAACTGGATTCGATGCGAATTGTGTCAATTGCTAACAGGTTGGGACTGCGGCTTGGGCTGATCTCTGACACTTTTCTGGCGAAACCCTTAGAATTGGCAGGTGTCAAAAAATAAAACCCGTTTAGATAAATTGTTAGTGGAACGCGACCTTGTAGAGTCACGCGAGAAAGGGCGGCGCTTCATCATGGCTGGTGAGGTGCGCGTGAATGGTCAAATCGTTGATAAGGCTGGAACGCTCATCCCAAATGAAGCTGAGGTTGTGGTGACTGCCCGCCCACGCTTTGTTTCACGCGGTGGTGATAAATTGCTGGGTGCGCTTGAGGCTTGGCAACCAAATTTAGAAGGCGCAATTTGTGCTGATTTTGGCGCGTCTACTGGCGGGTTTTGCGACTGCATGTTGCAACACGGTGCTAGCAAAATTTATGCGGTTGATGTGGGTAAAGGCATTTTGCACTGGAAAATTCGCAGTGATGAACGCGTTGTCGTGATGGAATCAACCAACGCGCGGCACATTGAAACTTTGCCTGACCCAATTGATTTCCTCACGATTGATGCGTCGTTTATTTCGCTGGCGTTGTTGTTGCCCGCGGCAGCCAAGGTGTTGACGCCAGAGACTGGGGAGATTTTTGCTCTTATCAAGCCACAGTTTGAAGCAGGGCGCGACGCGGTGGGGCGCGGTGGCGTGGTGCGGAATCCGAAAGCTCGGCGAATGGCTATCTTGAAAGTTCTAGACGTTATTGAATCTCAAAACTTAGGCGCAACAGCCTTGATTGAGTCACCATTGAAGGGGCCAGCCGGAAATATTGAATACTTAGTGCGGATTACGCAGTCCCCAGAGAACCATCAGGGGGAGCGATTGCTGCGTACAATCGAGAGTGTTTAGCGCCAGATAACGCTTATTCGAAGCTATTGCGGATGGCGTCTTCCCAAATATCGAGATTGCTGGTGTCTGGTACTAGCGCAGGAACATAAAGGGTAATTGTGGTCCCTTCGCCAATGCTGGTATCGATCTCAATTGCGCCAGCATGTCCGCGTACAATTCCGAGCACCGCTGCTAAGCCCAATCCGTGGCCTTGATCCTTCGTAGAGAAGAAGGGGTCAAACATTGCGGCTTCGGTTGCGCTGCTCATGCCAACGCCATTATCAATAATCTGCATGCTGATGTAATGGGTTGCATCTAATTTTTGGCCGGTAATCCGGTTGCTGCGCTCTTCAACAGGATCAAAAAAGACATTGTTCGTGATAATTCGAATCTCTGTTGCCTCGGCTTCTGCTGCATTCTCAACTAAATTGAATAAGAGCTGTTGAAACTGCACCTTATCAGCTGAAATGCGTAGCACGGCCGGATTGAGATCTGAAATGACTGTGCATTTTGGACCAGCGCATTCAACAAGCTTCGGCAGTTGGTCTTCAATTAGTGCGTTGAGCTTGAAGGTTGCCAAATTGAATTTTGCATGCCCAGAATATGCCAACAGTTGTTTGGTCACTTCGCTAGCGCGTTCGGCAGCGCTAACAGCTTTGGTAATGTGCCGAGCTGCTTTTGAATCCTCGCCAACAATCCGAAGTGCCAGGCCGTTTTGCGCAAGCATGCCAACTAACAAATTATTGAAATCGTGGGCGATGCCACCAGCCATCAAGCCTAAGGTCTCTACGCGCTCCAGATGTTGCAGTGTTTGCTGGGCTTCGCGCAAATCTTGAATATCATCTAAGATGAGTAAGACAGCATCTTGATTGGAATAATTGAAATTACGGGCGGTCAAACGGAACCATAATGTTTCTTTTGACGCGACACGGAGTCTCAATTCATGATTGGCGATGGGGTGTTTGTTCGCGACCTGGCTTAGAATTGTCTTGAGGTCATCGGTTTGTGCGCTAAAACGCGAATGAAAGGCTTCATTTTGCAGCGCATGGCTATCAATGTTGAAGGTTTCAGCGGCAAGCGGATTAGCCCAAAGCACTTCCAGCTTTTCACTCAGGCAGCAAATGAGAACGCTACCGGGGATGGCACCGACAATCTCATTCAAGCGTTGCCGATTGTCTTCCGCTCTGCGGGCTAGCTTTTGATTGGAAACAACAGAGAGATCAAGCTTGTTGAGCAGCCGATAGAGCGAAATCAATATCAGGCCGCCCAGAAAGATAATTTCAACAATGCGAAGTGCCCATGCCAATGGTGAATTGACTAAATGGGCAGCGCGCTCGGCGTAGTCTAGCGTGCCGGTTGCAATGGCAAAGCCAAAAAAGGCCAATACGCCAGTCGCAATTACAATAATCGCCACACCGGCCTGAACGTTATAAATAAGTGCCGCAGCAAAAACAGTGGTTAACAGGTATAACAGGCCGCTACCATTGAACCCATGTTGAAAAAGATCTTGGGCTGCAATAGCAAGGCCGATTGCAATGAGGACGGATCCGCGAAGTTTGTAAGATAAATCTTTGAGAAGATGCGCACTAGCGAGTAAGATTAGGCCGAGTGTTATAAAAACAATCGTGCCCCATAATTGTTGCTGAACGGCAATAAAGAGGGTGATGGCATAAAACGGAATGGCAATGCAAAGCGCAAGCTTTAGCATGAATGATACTAATTCTGATTGTTCTGCGACGAGCGCACTACGCTCGCGTTGGAACTTCCGTTTTGATTTCAAAAAATTTGCCATACTACGACTGATTGCGTATTCCTTGCACCTAGTTTACTAAACTTGCCAAAGCAGGTTTGTTTATACCACTAATTTATAAAAAACTAAAACCATACTGTAAGTAATTTATAACGTATTTATACCTTTATGTACGAAGAACTACAAATCAACAAAACGCTGCTCCAACGCTTTCGGCGTATCCGAAAACTAGAACAGCTTCAGAATTTAGATCCAATTGAATTTGAGAAGTACGTGGGTATGCTATTCCGCGATGACAATTGGGAAGTTTTTACCACCGTGGCTTCTGGTGATGAAGGGGTTGATTTGTTTGTACGGAAGGGGTCCCATACAGGCATCGTGCAGTGTAAGCGATATGCTGGCACGGTCGGCCAACCGGTTGTAAGAGATTTGTATGGATCGATGATCCATAATCAAGTTAACGAAGGTTGGCTAGTGACAACCGGCTCTGTTTCCAAGCAAGGCGAGCAATGGTCATCAGATAAGATGATCAACTTGGTAGATGGGAGTGACCTTGTCGCGTGGATTAGCAAAAGTGCCCGTGTCCAAATGGAAAGTTCCAAAGCCTTTGCGAAGGGGCCTAAAAAGCGCGCAAAAACAGGCAAGGAAACCGATAATCGTTGGAAAATCATTGTGGGCGCAACGGTCGGCATTTTACTGTGCCTTGCAGCCAGCGTTTTTGTATCACGGCGCTTTTTAGCACCAGATAACTTTTATGAAGAATTTGACTCGCAGCTTTCTTCTGCGGCAACTGCCACGGCAATTGCGCGCCAAGAAGAGCGTTTGCAAGTGCAAAGCGGCGCGGCTGATGAAGTTGCAACCGAAGTGCCTGTGGCTGTGGTTGAAGATGCTGACGATACAATAGAAGCAGCCACCACCGCAGAGAGCGAACCAGAAGACGAACCTGTTGCTGAAACGCCCACCACGGCACCAACGCTAAAGCCAACGGTCACCTTGCTGCCAACCTTGGCGGTGGCAACAGAAACCCCAGAACCAGACGCAACAAGTACACCAACGCCGTCTGCTTCTGATCTTGCGCGGCATGGCAATTTGCAAGCACTACCCGCAAATGTGGGGATTACCATCGACGCGAATTTTAGCGAATGGCCAGCACAAGAAACGTTCAATACACAATTTACGACCTATCAAACCGGAACCTGGGACGGAACAGATGATGTTTTAGCCCGTTGGGCATCAGCTTGGGATGCAAATTACCTTTACTTCCGCGTACAGGTGGATGATGATGCGCACGTGCAAGTCAATGCAGACGAGTCGATTTGGCGTGGTGACAGCTTAGAAATTGAAATTGATACGGATGTTGAAGGTGACAAAGACAACGTCAATAGCAATAACGATGACTTCCAAATTATTGTGTCACCGGGCGATTTTGGCAGTGTGCCGGTTGTGGTAACGCGTTATCAGGGGCAAGCACTTGGCAATGCGGCAAGCGCTTACGACCATCAGATCGTGGCACAATCACGCCGGACAGGCGGGGGCTATGAAGTCGAGGTGGCTATCCCTTGGAATGAATTGTCCATGACACCGACAGCCGGGATGGAAATTGGTCTGGCGCTAACTGTGAACGATATTGACAAAGCAGGCTCACGCGAACCAGAAATGAGTAAATCCAACGTGCCAGAACGCGCTTGGCGCAGCCCAAATACGTGGGGACGGTTACAACTTGGGGGATAACAATCCACTAAATTGAAATAAAAAAGGCGTTGTCTTGAAGTGAGACAACGCCTTTTTTGTTGCTAAGGAGTCCAGTCTGCTACGGGCTGCCCTAATAAGGATTGCACGATGCGCTCGGCTGTATTGCCGTCACCGTATGGGTTTACGGCCTGAGCCATAGTGTTGTAAAAGGCTTTGTCATCTAATAAGCGACAGGCAGTTTCAATAATCAATGCTTTATCGGCACCAACTAATTTGACCGTGCCCGCATCTACGGCTTCGGGGCGTTCGGTAGTTTCGCGCAGCACAAGGACAGGCTTGCCTAAGCCGGGCGCTTCTTCTTGGATACCGCCGGAGTCTGTTAGCACCACCTCTGCATTCTTCATCAGGTGGACGAGTGGTAAATAATCTAACGGTGGCAATAGTTTGATGTTCGGGACATCGGCTAACCATTTCTTGGCTGCTTTTTGCACGTTTGGATTGAGATGGACGGGATAGACCAGTTCCACTTCGTCGCTATAACGATTTGCAATTTCAACCAGCGCTTGGCAAATTTGATCCAGCGGCTCGCCAAAGTTCTCGCGACGGTGGGCCGTGACTAAGACAATTCGTTTATCCCAGTTGACTGCTCCAAGCGGGCCTTCGGAAATGTCATAGTCTAAATCGGCAACGTGGTAGAGTGCATCGATGACTGAATTGCCAGTAATGATGACATCTTCCGGCGGTGTTTTTTCACTAAGCAGGTTGTTTTTTGAGACGCTCGTTGGCGCAAAGTGCCGATCTGCAATCACACCAACTACCCGACGGTTGATTTCTTCAGGGAAGGGCTGTTGCTTGTTATAGGTGCGCAAGCCGGCTTCAACGTGGCCGACTTTTACACGCCCGTAAGAGGCGGCAATTGCAGCGGTCATCACGGTTGTTGTATCGCCTTGCACAAGCACCCAATCTGGTTTCTCTGAGTTTAGGATGGGTTCCAACTTACTGAAAATTGCAGCGGCAACACCAGTTGGCGTTTGACCAGCCTTCATCACATCCAAATCATAATCGGGCTGGATATCAAAAAGGGCGAGTACTTGGTCTAGCATTTCTCGATGCTGCCCAGTAACGCAGACCACAGAATTGATTTGGTCAGGATAAGATTCAAGCGCTTTGACAATTGGCGCCATTTTGATTCCTTCTGGCCGGGTTCCAAAGATTGAGAGAACGTTTAGCATAGGCTGTGTGTTGCTTCCTTGATCAACAGTATTCGGGTAAAATTCAAAGTAACGTGTATAGTACGCGTCGTTATGTTTACAACTATGCAAAAGCTAGCAAGTCTTCAGAAATAAAACTGAGCCTGAACTAAGCTTTTACGAAAGGTTTTGCGCTGAAAGCCGATTTTTTCCGGCTAACAACTTGCTGCAAAACACTTAACAATTACACAAGTATATAACTTGCACAACGGGAGAACTAGTGGGGCACCCACCGACCTCCCGTTTTTTATGCGCTTGGGCGATTTTATAAATGATCGCATCAAGTTTATCTCGAATGACAGACCCAAGAATCCGCAACTTCTGTATTATCGCGCACATTGACCACGGCAAATCTACGCTTGCTGATCGATTGCTACAAATGACGGGCACAATCTCTGAAAGAGACATGCAGGCCCAGTTCTTAGACGGCATGGATCTGGAGCGTGAAAAAGGCGTCACGATCAAGGCATCTGCCGTGCATATGACATACAACGCCAAGGACGGCCACACGTATGACATGAACCTGATCGACACGCCTGGGCACGTTGATTTTGGTTATGAAGTCAGCCGGGCGCTCCTTGCTTGTGAAGGCGCAATTCTGGTTTTGGATGCTAGTCAAGGCGTGCAAGCGCAAACCTTAGCCAATCTTTACATGGCAATCGAAGCAGATTTGGAAGTTATTCCAGTGATCAACAAGATCGATTTGCCTGCGGCACGTCCTGATGAAGTGACCCAAGAAATTGTAGATTTACTAGGCGTTGATCCAGAAGATGTTATTGCTGTTTCCGCAAAGAACGGCACCAACGTTGAGGCCATTCTCGAAGCAGTTGTGGCGCACGTTCCGCCACCGCCGGTTGAACTAGAAAAGCCAGCCCGCGCGCTAATTTTTGACTCGCACTATGACAGTTACAAAGGGGTAATTGCGTACGTGCGGCTCATGGAAGGCAAAATTCGCAAAAACGACGAACTGCGCTTGATGGCAACCGATACCGTGCTGAAGCCGGTAGAAATCGGACGTTTTGAACCGAAATTGACCACCGCCGATACGCTCTATCCGGGGACGGTTGGTTATGTGGCGACGGGGTTGAAATCTGTACAGGAGTGTCGGGTAGGGGATACCTTGACGCTTGCTAAAGAGACCGATATTGAGCCGCTCGCTGGGTATGAGCCAGCAAAACCAATGGTGTTCGCCGGGATTTACCCGGTGGATAATGAAGACTATCCTGTCTTGAAAGACGCGTTGGCAAAATTGCAATTGAATGATGCCGCGTTGGTGTATGAACCAGAATCCTCACAAGCGCTGAACTTTGGCTATCGCGTTGGCTTCTTGGGCTTGTTCCACATGGAAATTGTGCAAGAACGGCTTGAACGCGAATTTGACCTCGACATTATTGCGACTGCGCCATCAGTAGAATATGAAATCCTGATGAAAACAGGCGAAACGCTGCGGATTGACACGCCTGCTAACTTGCCGGATGAAGGGTCTATTTCAGAGATCCGTGAACCGTGGATGCGCATCCAGATTTTCATTCCAGATGAGTATTACGGCACGGTGATGGATCTGGTCACGAAAAAGCGTGGCATTTTCATTGAGCAAGAATATCCAGCGGTTGGGCGTGTATTGCTCGTGTACGATATTCCGCTTTCAGAAGTGATTGTTGACTTTTACGATCAGCTTAAATCACGCACGCGCGGGTATGCCTCTATGGACTATTCATTAAATAGCTATCGCGCCGAAGACCTTGTTCGCTTGAATATTTTGATCAACAGCCAACCGGTAGACGCACTGACGCTAATTGTGCACCGCACAGAAGCCTACAACAAAGGTCAGTCGCTGGTTACGCGCTTGAAAGACCTAATCCCACGCCAAATGTTTGTGGTGCCAATTCAAGCGGGTGCCGGTGGGCGGATTATCTCCCGCGCTACGGTAAAAGCCATCCGCAAAGATGTGCTTGCCAAGTGTTATGGCGGTGATATTAGCCGGAAGAAGAAGCTGCTGCAAAAGCAAAAGAAAGGTAAAAAACGCATGAAAATGGTTGGGAATGTAGAAATTCCACAATCAGCGTTTATGGCGATCCTCAAGCTAGACGACTAAATGCAAAATCGAATTCGAATTCTGCTTGGTGTCGCGTTCAGTGTGATTGCGGCAATTGCAATTGTGATCAACGTTGACTGGGCGGCGCTAAGCGAAGAATTTTCAAGCGCAAATTATTGGTGGGTTATCCCCTCTAGTTTGGCGTTGAGCTTTTCGTTGTGGGTGCGTGGGATGCGCTGGCGTGAATTGTTAGGCCGCGTTCCAAGCCAGTCGCGGATGTTTTACGTTACCAATATTGGTTACTTTGTAAATAACGTGATCCCCTTGCGGGCGGGCGAATTGGTACGCATCTATTTAGCTAGCCGCGATGAAGGCGTTTCTGTGATGCGGGCGCTTTCTACAGCGCTAGTAGAACGGCTGATGGACATTTTAGTTGTATTTGGTCTGGCGTTGATTGCACTGCCGTTTGTTGAAGGTGACAACTGGTTGCTGGCAAGTGGGCGGTCATTGGCGGCGTTGGCTGTACTAGGGATTGTCGGTCTGTTTGTGTTGGCTGCGGTTTATCACACCGTGATGCCAATTGTGCACAATATTGCCAATAAACTGCCGCGTCTCATTCAGACCATTGTTAATCAGTTAGATAGTTTTGTGCTTTCAATCCGCGATGTCGGGGTAAAAGGCTGGTTCTTAGGATTTCTGTGGACCATTTTTATTTGGTCGCTGTCTGCCTTTTCTATCTTTACGATGTTGTTCTGTTTTATTCCAGATGCCCCTTGGTATATGGGGCTAATTGCAACCGCAAGCATCGCACTGGGTGGGTCAGTTCCATCTGCACCATCTGGCGTGGGGCTGTATGAGGCAAGCGCCATTGCAGCACTCGTATTGTTTGGAATTGATACCGAAATTGGCTTAGCATTTGGCATTCTCAATCACCTGATGAACTTTGTAATTCTTACGATCTTTGGCTTGCTGGGCCTAAACCGTGAAGAGCAAACGCTAAATGAGCTAACCGCATCAGCAAGCCAATTTATGCGTAACATCCGTGCGCGTGCCTAATTGTTCGTGATATGAAGATTCTGATTGCGTTGACATACTACCGCCCGCACGTCTCTGGGCTAACAATCTATGTAGAGCGACTGGCGCGAGCGCTGGCACGACGTGGGCATACGGTAACTGTGCTCACTTCACAGTATGAAAAAGCGCTGCCGCGTGAAGAAGTCATTGATGGCGTCAATGTCGTGCGGGTGCCGGTTGCAGCGCGCATCAGTAAAGGCGTGCTAATGCCGACGATAGGCATTGTGGCGCATCGGTTGGTAAAGCAGCATGATGTGATTAGCCTGCATTTGCCACAATTGGATGCCAGTGGCATTGCATTGCGCGGACGTTGGTTCAACAAGCCAGTCTTACTCACGTATCATTCCGATTTACTTCTACCGCCTGGGTTGGTCAATCGGACCGCTAATTTTGTTGTTGACCTCAGTAACCACCTTGCCGCCAAGCTTGCGGATGGGCTGTGTGCCTACACCGAAGATTTTGCAAATCACTCGCGTTTACTGAAGCATTATTTGCCCAAGACCACCGTAATCACCCCGCCTGTTGAGCTACCAGAGCCTTCTATCGACGCGATTTCTGAATGGCGAACGCAGCATGTGCCCGAAGGCAAATCGCCGGTGATTGGGATTGCTGTGCGATTAGCAGCAGAAAAAGGTGTTGAATACTTATTAGCGGCACTTCCTAAAATATTAGAACGCTATCCAAATGCAGTTGTGCTGCACGCAGGGCCGGTTGATCAGGTTATTGGCGAAGATGCCTATCGCGCTAAGCTTCAGCCGATGCTAGATAAATATAGTGATCAGTATCGCTTTTTGGGCACGCTAAATCCGGCTCAAATGGCGCTGTTCTTTAGCAACTTAGATCTACACGTACTGCCTAGCATCAACAACACAGAAACCTTTGGATTAGTGCAAGTTGAAGCGGCGATTTGTGGCACCCCCAGCGTTGCTAGCGCTTTGCCGGGTGTGCGCATGCCCACAAAAATGACCGGCATGGGGCGCACGGCTGAACCTTCAAATGCCGACGATTTGGCCACTCAAATGTTAGAAGTGCTAGACAATAGAGCGAAATACATGCGCCCTGAGCAGCCAATTCGGGACATGTTCTCCCCAGACACCACTGCGCAACGCTACGAAGCGCTTCTTACAGACATGCTGGCAGAAAAAGCCAAATGAGAGATCCAGACTACGATTACCTTGGCCCACAGCTAAAGGCAATGCCTGCATTTCGCGGCTTTTTACGCGCCGTTGAGGCACGCTTTTACCGTGATATTGAATTGCCGGAACCAGTTATTGACTTGGGCTGTGGTGACGGACACTTTGCTTCAGAGACCTTTGAAAAATCGTTGACCTTTGGCATTGATCCTTGGTGGTCGCCGCTGCAAGAAGCTGGTCAGTACAACATCTACGATGGTTTAGCGCAATCTGATGGGGCGTTTATCCCAGCGCCTAATGAATACTTTGCGAGTGCGGTCAGTAACTCTGTGCTGGAGCATATTGAACATCTTGATGAGGTGCTGATTGAGTTGCATCGCGTGCTAAAACCCGGAGCGATGTTTGTGTTCTGTTCGCCAAGCCATAACTTTTTGCCGTTTTTATCCATTTCTGCTGGCTTGCGTAACGTTGGCCTAAGTGGGTTAGCAAGTAAATATGAAGCGTTCTTCAATAAAATCTCACGCCATCACACCTGTGACTCTGCTGAACAATGGACTGAACGCTTAACGCGAACAGGCTATACCGTTGAAAAACACTGGTATTACTTTTCTAAACCGGCATTGCGCGCGTTAGAGTGGGGGCATTATTGGGGCCTGCCATCACTAATCACGAAGAAACTGTTCAACAAATGGATCCTTTGGCCAAGCGATGCAAACCTTGCGCTGACAGATTTTTATCTACGCCGTTACTACGACGAACCGTTGCCAGAGCAGGGCGCTTATGTGTTCTTTATTGCGCGGCGTGTTTAGGTTATTGTGCGTTTATAATTGCTCGGCTGAGCTGTAAAGCAAGCAGAACCATACTCACTTCGAATGAAAATTACGCATTTACGTCTAATACTAATTATTTTTGGTTGTGCTGTAAGCCTCTTTGTAGGTGTGCTGTTTGTTTTAGGAGAGTTCGTCTTCAATGGCGCGCAGGCAGAGAAAAGAAACACAGCCTTATATTTAGAAACTCCGGATCATTGCACTACGCCGGTCTGGCATCCGTATCGGCAATATACCCATGAAATTGTCAATGAATTATTGAGTGATATTAGAAATTTTGAAGAAGCAAATACAATTATTTATGGAAGCTCTTCAGCATATGATGCGTTTGCGACTCAAAAATTATTGTTAGATAGTAATACCAGTCGCGATGTTTTATTAGTAACCCCATCTGGAATCAATTCCGACTTTTCTGTTCAACTTAATAAATATGTTCTTGAAAACATTAGCCCAACTAAAATGCAGAAGCATTATGTCTTTGCGTATACGCCGGTAATGTTTCTAGAATTTGCAGACACTCGCGCGCAAGTTTATTATGACTTCATGGATTTAGAGGCACCTGGCATTAGGTTCGAACAATCCGACACTGAAAATTGGTTTATGAAAGAAGTCGCTTGGCGGGAAACTGATGAGTATTTAAGGCGCTGGTTGTCCCGAGTTACCCATAGCCTTAGCGTCTTATTGGTTCCTGAACCTTATTTTCAAACAATGCGTTGTGCAGACCCTGATAATGAATCTTTGCAAACATCATACAATCTGATTTTCGATGATCTTGAGTTGCCAAATGCGGTAAGTGATCGGTTTATCACTCATCTCACTGAGTTAGCGAGTGAACACACAACGTCCCGAATAACGCTGATCTTATTACCAATGCCTAGTGACTTTGTTGAACTTGCTGTTAGTAAAGAATACTTAAATATTATGACAAGTATTTGTGATGCTTATCAGCAGATCGACTGTATAAATACTCAAGATTCCTTGTCGGAACCCAACGCTTTTGTTAATCCATTGCATTATACGTTTGGCGGATCGACCATGATATTGAGTGAGCTTGAAAATCACGGGTTTTTATTAAGGAATTCCAATGACTAGTGTGTCGAATACCCAACTAAAGGCTTTATTGGCTAGATTTGATCAGGTTAGTATTCCAGCTCAGGAAATAGCCATTGCGCGCCAAATAAGTAAAATTGTCAAATCTGGTGCACCACTGGCATCAGAAGCGCCTGCACATCGTATCGCAATTATTGGCAATGAAACGCTAACAGAATTAGCAGACTTACTTTCTGCAAAACTAATGGCTAACGGCGTCTCTATAGATCTGTACATTGGTGATTTTAACGCGATCCATAATGAAATATTGCAACCTGAGTCAGGGCTGTATCAATTTAAGCCAACTCTTGTGCTAATACTTTGCAATTACCGAAGTTTGCCGCTTGCACAACTCGCTGAGCGTATTAAATCTCCTGCTGAACTGGTGACGCAAGAAATAGCGACCTGGGAAATGCTATGGGGCATTCTAGCTGAGCGCACTTCAGCAACAATTATTCAAAATAACTTTGATCGTCCATCAACGCGGATCTTTGGTAATTTGGAGAGCCGTTTGCCCATTACAACTGGTGCATTTATCGACGAGATTAACACAAGCTTGAATGCTGCAATGCCAGATCACGTGATTTTGCATGATTTAGCATATCTGGCATCTTATTACGGCCTTAAGGCGTGGAATGATCCGCGTTTTTACTACCACTCTAAGCATCCATGTAGCCTTGAATTGTTACCAGCTTACGCCCAAAGCTTAGCGAACCTGATTGAAGTTACCTTAGGCAAACTTCGAAAATGCCTTGTCTTGGATCTTGACAATACGTTGTGGGGCGGAGTTATCGGAGATGATGGCTTGGACGGAATTGAAATTGGCCAAGGGTCGCCGATTGGCGAAGCACATCTGGCTTTGCAGCGGTATGCACTGGCGCTTAAGCAACGTGGGGTCTTACTAGCAGTATGCTCAAAGAATTCTGAAGAAACTGCTGTCCTCCCATTTAAGCATCACCCTGATATGCTGTTGAAATTAGATGATATCGCCTGTTTTGTTGCGAATTGGGATCCTAAACCCAACAACCTTGAGTATATTAGTCAAACCTTGAATATTGGTCTTGATTCGCTTGTCTTTGTCGATGACAATCCAGCGGAAAGAGCAATTGTGCGTGATTTCTTGCCGACTGTGGCGGTACCAGAAATGCCAGAAGATCCGGCGTATTATGTACAAGTTGTTGAAGAGGGGCGATATTTTGAAGTAGTTACTTTTGCTGCTGAAGATACAAATCGCACTGAAATGTATAAGGCCAATGCCGCCCGCAAAGATGCGTTAATGTCTGCAACAGATATGACGTCATTCTTAGCCTCACTAGACATGAAGGCTGTAATCTCTCCCTTTGTGGCTGCAGATTTAGAGCGTATTGCGCAACTTGTTGGGCGTAGTAATCAGTTTAATGTGACAACAAAACGGCACACTAAAGCCGAACTACAGCAGTTTATGGAGTCTGAGGCACACATTACATTTTCGATGCGTTTGAAAGACCGGTTTGGCGATAACGGCTTAATTGCAGTTTGGATTGGGACGTGTGATACTGCGCGAAAAACAGTCACGATCGACACATGGCTAATGAGTTGTCGTGTGTTGTCGCGTGGTAGCGAACAACATTTGCGGAATCATGTCGCAGCACATTGCAAATCACTGGGGTTTCAGACCTTAGTTGGTGTGTATAGTCCAACAGCAAAAAATATGCTCGTTGCAGAGCTTTATCCAAAGCTTGGGTTTGCTGCGCTGGAGATCCAGGATCAAACGGACCGTATGTGGGCACTCGATCTTGATAATTACACTGCGATAGAGACACAAATCTCCACAGTTGCTTCAAATGACTACAAATAAAAAGAACATTAAGCGCCGCGCATATATTGGTCTAATCCTCAAACTTGCCATTATTTTTATAGTGAAGCTGGCAATTAGCGCGCCGCAGCCTATCGTGTATCAAGGATTCTAAAGTGGCAATTGATTCGTTGGGATTTGTTGTTTTTGTATTCGCAGTCTTGTTTTTGTATGTCCTGTGCAGAACGACTAAGCAACGCCAATTGGTATTTGTGCTAAGCAGCTTTGCCTTTTTAGGCACCTTTTTTATCGATAGCATAGTATCGGCGCTGTATTTATTAGTGGTGTTAGTCAGCTCGTTTCTGGCAATCAAATATCTAGAGACAAACAAAAATAAGATCGTTTATCGCATGGTAATTGCAGTGTTGGTTGTCGCATTTCCAGCCATGATCTACTCTAGCCCCATTTTAGAATTTCTCGGTATTGCTGGAATAATTATTTCTGTAATTGGGTATGCCTATATCATGTTGCGCTTAATACATGTAATTACTGATGTATATGAAGGCTCAATAAAATCAATTGAACTGCTGCCTTTTCTTGCGTATAACTTAAGCTTCTTAACCCTCATTGCCGGCCCAATTCAACGCTATAAACCGTTTTTAGAGCAGTGGGAATCATTAGGTGAGACCCAAATCGAAAATGACGCGCTTTATGCAATTCTAAACAGAATTGTGAGTGGATATTTGTACCTCGTTGTTTTTGTCCCTTTGCTCGAATTGCATACCCAAGTCATTCGACGGGCGACGTTTCTTGGTGCAGAAATCGTAGCTGCACTCAGCCAGATAGCATCTTTTTATATGTTCCCGGTGACGCTGTACCTGAATTTTGCAGGCTATTGCTCGGTCGTCATTGGGATTGGAATTCTGTTTGGGTTCCAACTGCCAGAAAATTTCAACAAGCCTTGGCTGGCCAAAGATCTTCTTGAATTTTGGGAACGTTGGCATATTACACTGTCTATATGGTTGCGTGACTATTTATTTACGCCAATATTTAGAGCAAATGTTGGGCGCTTTAAGGGGCGCTTACCAACGCTTATATTGCTTACATACTTTTTTACATTTCTAATTGGTGGAATATGGCACCGGCCGAGCGTGGCGTTTGTCAAATGGGGGCTGGTATTAGGGACAGGTACAGCAATCTCAAAATATGTTCTAGATAAACAAGTCGCTCGCTTAGGGCGCGAAAATTATCTAAATATGACACAAACGAATAAATTGTATAAATATGGATCACGCGTCGCCGTTTTTCATGTAATTGCGTTTAGCTTATATTTTATTCAATAGCAGTCTAGTGCATATTAAACACAAAAGGCAGCGCCAAATGCGCTGCCTTTTGTGTTTAAACAATCCGTTAGGATTAGTTTTGTTTTGCAGCAATAATTTGCTTGAGCTCACCAACGTTCTTTAACTCAGCAATTTCTGCTAATGTAAATTTTATATTGAAGGCTTGTTCACAAGAAAAGATCAGGCTAATGTGGGTAATTGAATCCCAATCTGCAACTTCTGCTGCTGTCATTTCATCATTGATGACCAAAGTCTTGTCACCAAAGACTTCCTGGAAAATTTCAGTAAGTTTGGTATTTATGTCGTTCATAAAAGGCTCCATTCGTTCAACTAATAATTACAACTATGCAAGCGCGCGATGTTGTTGAGCGGCTTACCTGTTCAAAATATTCAAAAATGTGATTTACACCAACGGCTTGCAAACAAAGGCACAATCAATCGTTGGATCTTTAGATTTGCTGTCATAGTCGGCAAGTGGCAGTTCTTTAAGCGCTACGATTTCTAGATTGTTAGCATTTAACATTGCGGTTACTTCGTCTAACGTGTTGAAGTGCCACAAGTGATCGATCGCGTTACTGTTGATTGCTGTTGTAATAAATGCTAGGCCGTCTGGCTTTAAGCAGCGGGCAATTTCTCTAAGTGCAAAATCTGGTGTCGGAATATGTTCTAACACTTCAGCAAACACACACCAATCTAATGTGCTGTCGTCAAAGCTGAGCGGTTCGCGTACATCGCCAAGGGCTAGATCAAAACGATCAGCGGCAATACCATTCTGAAGTAATAGCTTGTTGGCATAGGCCAATGAATATTGGCTAATATCAAATCCTAATGCTTTTGTTTTTGGATACTTGTCTAAAATCTCAAAAAGATATAAGCCGTGCCCAAATCCAAGCTCTACGCCAAGGCTTTCTTCTTGTTTAAGCTGTTGTAAAAAACTTTCTTCAAAAAAGCGATGCATATCCAAGTGGATCGGCCAAAATGCATGTGTAACCAGTAACCCTTCTAGATAGAAGGCTTCCATTACATCCGGATTGTCGTAAACCTCTTTGAACGCATCATCAAATGTGGTTTCATCGTACCGATAGTCACCAGTTGAAAGAAATTTGATTTGTTCCCGCAAAAATGCAACTGTATATTCCAAGAGTGCATCAATTGGGTTGCCGTCAATATTTTGGTTGAGTTTTAGAATTTTCTCAGCAGTCGGCCAGAAAAATGCTTCTCTTTCCGTTAGCAAAAACATGATTTGGCTACGCAGTAGTAACGTAGACCGTTCAAAGAATTGGGCAAGAAATGCAGCGGTAACCGGATAATCTTGCTCTTTTGTATTTAGGATAGTGTTAATTGGAATTTCTTTGGACATATTCTATAGTCACGCCTCTAGTCAATACCGGCGGTAAAAAGTTGATTAAGATTGGGCCAGCGTCAACGTTTTGTTTTTCAAGGAACTCTAGGCTGTAATTGTCACGAACCTCATCTCTCATTGCGTCAATTGATTCGACTTCTAAAGCAATATGATGCAAACCACCGGCGCCACGATTGAACTTCGCTAGAATGCCGCCTTCAGGCAAAATTAGTTCTAGAGCGGGGCCATCCTCTGTGCCGCAAAAAATGCATTGCGCTTGATACTCTGCAACGTAGTACTCTCTCAATATACTGCCGCCCCAAATTGTGAGCCAAACATCAATTTGATCACGACTATGAATTACTATTCCAATGTGATGTAATTTTGTCATATCAGCACCGACAACTGATTGCCAACTAGGCAAGTGTAAAATAGGGTGTCAAAAACGTTGGCTTAGCAGCTTCTATTCTCTCAATTTCAATACTGATTTTCGCAACACGCATGCCAAAAGCGCGCTAATCAAAAAAGGTGCGCGCAGAGCATTTATATGTGAAATGGATCGAAAATTGAGGAAGATAAACGGAACCTAGCCTATTGTGTAAGTATTTTAGTAGACTGTTTTAACACATCACAGCTAGTACCCAAATCGATGTAATGTATTGGGGACGCTTGCAAAAATACAGCTAATTTTCGTTGAAATTCGAGCCATAATGTTATCATACATGCCTCTAACTAAGTAGGTGGCGCATGCAATAACGTCTGTCGAGCACCGCAAACGATCGTCTTGGAAAGTCTGGTTACTGTTGCTTTTCTATGCAATTCAAAATTCGAATTTTAGTTTTTTGGTCAGTGCTGCTCAAATGATGCAAACCCCATCTGAAGACCCCACACTGTGGGAGTGGCTGCAGTTGCCCGACAAAGCGGGTG
>JAHDBW010000340.1 GCA_020630175.1 Anaerolineales bacterium | reverse complement strand
CGGCGTCCGCAGCAGTTATATTTTCGGTTTCCTCTTCAGCAACGGCGGCTTCTGCTTCAGGGGGAACATCGCGCATCTCTTCGGCCATTTCTGAATCCGCAAGCGCGTCAGTGTCTTCTACGCTGGCTTCTTCCATTTCTGGAATTGCTTGCTCAGCGGCATCTTCAACTGCCTGTGAAACTGACCCCGCTGCGACATCTTCAGCAGCCTCTTCAGCGTCTTCTGGCGCCATTTCTTCTGCGGCCTCTTCAAGCGTTTCTTCAGCCATTTCCTGAACCGCTGCCGATTCTTCAACCGCCATTTCGGCCACTTCTGAAACTGCTTCTTCAGCAACCTCCTCGGCCGCGTCTTCAGCAACCTCAGCGACTTCAAAAGCGGCCTGACGGTCTTGACTGTTGAAGAGCTGCGGGCCGGTAAAGATCACACATACGACCAGTGCCGCCATCACACCGACGATGGCGAACTTGCTTTGGAAAAAATTACCAAACAGCGGCTTTGCTTGCTTGCTACCGGCCATTTCTGGCGTCAGCATAAAGTTGCGCGGTATTTTTTTCTCTGGCATTTCAGCCAACAGGGCGCGCGTGACCTGCAAGAACTCAAGTTCGGTGGCCAGCGCAGCATCTGTTTCTAGCCGCTTCCGCAATGCCGCGGCCTGGGCAGCATTAAGCTGCCCATCCAAATAGGCCGAAAGCAATTCGTGGTCAACGTTAGAAATAGACATCGTGTATCACGGGCAGGCTTAGATACCTGCGCGCTGTATCTTATAGACGCATCTTGGTCGGTAAAAGTTCCTGATGATTTTGGCGCAAACAATCCTTCATTCGGTTTCTGGCGCGCCCTAACCGGCTTTTTAAGGTGCCAAGGCCAACCTTCATCGTATCGGCCACCTCTTTGTAGTCAAATCCTTGCACGTCACGCATAACAACGGCTAAACGTTGCTCATCGGACAGGGTATCTAGGCAATTTTGAATTGCTTCTAATAGTTCGGTGCGTTCTTGGGCTTTGCTAGGGGATTGTTTTTCGCTGGCAAGCTGTACTTGGGCATCTTCATCAGCGTTTACATCGCTAACAAGCAGGGCATCAAGTGAAGACACGGGCTTACGTTGCCGGCGGCGGAGTTCGTCATAACAGGCGTTCGTTACAATCCGAAACAGCCAGGCTTTGAACGAGCCCCCCCGATAGCTTTTGATCTTTTTGAAGGCATTAATGAACGCATCTTGCGTGGCATCGGCAGCGGCGTCGCCTTCGCCTAACACGCGATAGGCAACGTTATAGACCTGTGTTTGGTAATGCAACACAAGTGAATTAAAAGAATCTAGATCGCCTTTTTGTGCGGCTTTGATCAAGGCCGGTTCGTTCATTAGTTATGATGATAGCAGGGATTTAGACTGCGGAGAAGTGTAAACAGATTGGCACGATTTAAGGCTATTTTGCTATAACGGCCTGGCAGCAAGCTAAAAGCTAATTAGTGCAATAGCTATAACTATATATATGCGCCACGTCTTACGGCAGTTGAACCTCATGCGTAGCATCACGGTTGCCAGCCCAAGCAATGCAAACATTATTGGCATTAGGTATTTGAAGTGTTGTGCTTGACTTGGGTAAGCCGGTGGCGATGCGCATACTTATTATCGCGATATAATAATCGTATGGCTAATGTAACATCTTCTCGGCGGCAAATCACTCAATCACAGGGGTTGTGGATTGGGATTATTTTTAGTTTTGTATTTACAGCACTTATTTGGGCAGCAGGCAGCAGGTTAGATAGCTTTGTGCTGCGGCCGGATATCGAAATACCATTTTGGTATCCATGGGTGACAGATGAACCAACGGTCTGGACGCGCATCTCTTTATGGGGTGGCTATGCATTGCACCAAATTACGCTGTGGGGCATTATTTGGTACGCCCAACGTAGCAAAAGTAAGTACACCAAGACGCTACATAACTTCAATATCTGGGCCATGCTAGCGAACGCTGGTTTTATTCTCTTTCACTTTGTACAGACCCACATTTGGTATGACGGCCTCGCGCTAGATGTGCCTGAGCAGACCTCACAATGGTCAGTTATTTTGTTACTAGTGATGGTACTGCTAATGGAAAATCAGCGGCGCGGGCTGTTCTTTGGCAAGAAAGTACCGGGCAGCATGATGAAAGAATCTGGGCGCGTGTTACGCAAATACCACGGCTATTATTTTGCATGGGCCACGATTTATACCTTCTGGTATCACCCAATGGTTAGTACTCCAGGCCACCTGATTGGCTTTTTCTATATGTTCTTGCTGCTGTTACAAGGCAGCTTGTTCTATACCCGGATGCACACTAATAAATGGTGGATGCTGACGCAAGAAGTGGCTGTAATCTTTCATGGCACGCTGGTTGCCTTTAGCAATGCGCCAGATTTATGGCAGATGTTCTTCTTTGGCTTCTCTGGTCTATTCGTGGTGACGCAAATGTATGGGCTCGGGTTGCCCAAGTGGGCGCGTTGGGGCTTTCTGGCCGCCTATGTGGGTGGGGTCGTTGCTGTATTTTCAGATATTGGCTTTGCCAATGTGCATCAAATCTCTTGGATTCCGATTACAGAATATGCGGTGGTCTTTGTAATTGCTTTACTTGTTTGGTTAGGGATGAAGGTGACAAGCTTATTCACTAGTAAACCGCAGGCTGCATAAGCAAATCTCGCATGATTTTGAGCAGTAATGCTGTAAGATTTCAATAGAGAAAGACTTACAGCTTACGCATTACACAATTGCATTTTGGAGCTTTTATGCCTGCACCCCTTATTGGAATTACGACGTATCCGCCATCACATGTATTGATTGGTGATCAATTCACTTCACCTGTTGAATATACTGCCGCAATCCGCCGCGCTGGTGGAATTCCCGTACTTATTCCACCGGGTGAACCGCATCTAGATGACTTATTACAACGCCTAGACGGCTTATTGCTATCTGGTGGTGGCGATGTTGACCCCAAACTTTATGGCGGCAATGCGTTAGAGCAAGTCTATGGCGTTGACGAAAAGCGCGACGCTACCGAGCTACAGCTGCTGGAACAAGTAATGGAAACTGGCATGCCAACCTTTGGGATTTGTCGTGGCGCGCAATTGATCAATGTTGGTTTAGGTGGCACTTTGGTAGAGGATATTGAAACTGAACTTGCCGGTACTGATTCTGTACAGCATAGACAACTCCCAGGGTTCTTTATTGAACACGGCACCGACATTGCGCCTGATTCCAAGTTGGCGCAAATTATGGGCAAGACATCGAATGTTGTTGGTGCATCTGGGCACCATCAATCTATTCGGGACGTTGCACAAGGGCTGGTCGTGACGGCCCAAGCCAGCGATGGCATTATTGAGGCAATTGAGCATACCGCGCATCCATATCTAATGGCAGTGCAGTGGCATCCTGAACGTACTGCGGCAAGTGATCCAACACAGCAAAAATTGTTTGATTCTTTTGTAAATGCGGCCCGCCAACGCATGGCCTAAATGCGCTTGAATAAAAGAATATAGTGATTTAA
>JAHDBW010000339.1 GCA_020630175.1 Anaerolineales bacterium | reverse complement strand
GGACATCAGCTGATCAATTCGCCAGAAATGGAAGCGATTAGCGTGACGGGCTCCCCTTCTACTGGGATGGCCGCCATGAAAGCCGCCTCGCAACAAATTCGGCACGTGCACCTTGAACTGGGTGGCAAAGCGCCGGTGATTGTCTTTGAAGACGCCGACATTGAAGCCGTTATCGACACCATTCGGGGCGGGTCTTACTTCAATGCCGGGCAGGATTGCGCCCAACCGTGCCGCATCATGGTTGCCGATAGCATCTACGACAAATTCGTGGCTGACCTCGCTGCCGCCGTGAGCACCATCCAGCTTGGCGCGCAAGAAGAAGATGGCGTAGAAATGGGGCCGATCATTTCTGAAAACCAACGCGCAACCGTTGCCGGTTTTGTAGATCGCGCCCGCGCAACGGCAGAGATTGTCACCGGTGGCAACAATGCCGACCGCGCTGGCTTCTTCTATGAGCCGACCGTGGTCGCCAATGCCGACAACAACGCCGAAATTGCCTGTAGTGAAGTCTTCGGACCCGTCGTTTCCGTGTCACGCTTTTCAGACATGGAAGACGCGCTCAAATGGGCCAACGCCAGCCGCTATGGTCTGGCCTCATCGGTCTGGACAAAAGACGTCGGCCGCGCAATGGCCATGACTAGCCGCCTGCGCTATGGCTTTACGTGGGTCAACACGCACGGTGTGGCTTCACCAGAAATGCCATGGGCCGCGATGAAAGGCTCTGGCACTGGCTGCGATATGTCTGTTTACTCGCTAGACGCTTACACCGCCATCCGGCACGTGATGATTGCGCACTAAGCGGTAAGTGGGTTGGTGTGTTTGTGGGTTAGTTTGCTGGTGTGTAGGTGGTGTTACCGTTCCACGCACAAGCCTACTAACCAACTAGCCCATCATCCAACCAACGCCCCTTCTCACCATCATGATTACACTTAATAACAAAACTGCCCTTGTAACTGGCGGCCGCCAAGGCATTGGCCGTGGCATTGTCGATGCGTTTGTGGCGGCTGGGGCGCGCGTGTTTACCTGTGGGCGCGGTCCGCGTCCGGCAGATTTACCGCGTGCCGTTGGCTGGCAAACTGCGGATGTCAGCGCGGTAAGCGACGTGAACAGCTTACGCGACACGCTTCTGGCCGATTTCGGCGCGCTCGATATTCTGGTCAACAACGCTGGCGTCCAACTCGAAAAAACTATTGTCGACACTACCGATGCCGATTGGGACTTAGTGATGGGTGCCAATGCCAAAGGCACCTTTCTAATGTGTCGCGCGTTGATCCCACACATGACCGCTGGCGGATCAATTATCAATATTGGGTCAATTTCTGGCCGCGTGGCTGATCCGGGTTTGGCGCTGTACAACGCCTCAAAAGCGTTTGTGCACGGCCTCACCCGCTCGATTGCCGTCGATCATGGCCCAGCAGTACGCTGCAACGCCATCTTGCCCGGTTGGATTATGACCGGCATGGCCGATGCCGCCTTTGAACAATCAGCCGATCCCGCTGCCGCTAAACAAGATGCCCTCGCTCGCCATCCCGTCGGACGCTTTGGCGAACCAGCCGACATTGCCAACATGGCGCTCTGGCTCGCGTCTGATGCGGCGGCCTTTGCGACGGGGCAATGCTTCACGGTTGATGGTGGCATGACTGCCGCCTCGCCCATCAATACAGGATTATTCTAATGACAACTTTTGAACGCGCCGCCGTGCTTGGTGCTGGTGTGATCGGTGCCAGTTGGACCGCGCTTTTTTTAGCTGCTGGTCTTGAAGTCGATGTCTACGATCCGGCGCCAAACGCAGAAGAAAGCGTCCGCGCTTATATAGCCAATGCATGGCCAACGCTAGACGCGTTAGGGCTAACCGCAAACGGAAATCCAGATCGCGTGAACTTTCACGCAACGGCGGCAGAGGCCGTCAAAGCAGCGCAGTTTATTCAAGAAAACGTGCCCGAGCGCTTGCCAATCAAGCACGCGCTGTTTGCAGAGATTGAGCCGCATTTATTGCCCAATGCAATTGTGGCGTCATCGGCTTCTGGGCTCATGGTTAGTGAAATGCAAGACGGTTGGCAGAATCCAAGCCGCTTTATTTTGGGGCACCCCTTCAACCCGCCGCACCTAATTCCGCTGGTTGAATTGCTGGCCAATGAAAAAACGGCAGCAGGCGTGCTTGAAGAGGCCGAAGCCTTTTACAGCATGGTCGGCAAAGTGACTGTGCGCGTGCAAAAAGAAGTTCCGGCGCACATCGCCAACCGCTTACAAGCAGCGGTGTGGCGGGAAGCCATTTCATTGGTCACCAATGGTGTGGCGTCTGTTGAAGACGTAGACAAAGCCATGTGGGCGGGTCCAGGTTTACGCTGGGCCGCCATGGGGCCGCATATGCTGTTTCATTTAGGTGCTGGCGCAGGCGGTTTGGAAGAATTTTGTAATCGCTATAGCCCCAGCTTTCATCGCTGGTGGGACAGCTTGGAAGATGTGCGCATCACGCCAGACGTTGCCGCGCAACTGTTTGCGGGCATTCAAGCCGAAGCTGGCGAACAAGACGTCGCGACTATCGCCGCTCAACGTGACGAGATGATTGTGAATATGCTGAAAGGCACCATGCCGCTGCGGAAGTAGATTTATCAAGATTGCGCATCAATCAGGTTGCTCGGAGCAACCTGATTGATTAAAAACAGCCATGTTCTTTTGTGAACATGGCTGTTTTGTATTTCAAGAAAATAACGTTTTGGGCCTCGTTTTCTACCCTTGCTCAGCAAATTGCATGACTGAGAACACCGTTCCGCACGGGTCTGCCAAAACAGCCATCGGGCCCATAGGCGTGGGGAAAGGACCATTGATGACCATGCCACCTTCAGCTTTTGAGGTTTCTACGGCAGCATCGCAATTATCAACGGCGAAGTAGCAGTGCCAGTGTGGTGGCACATCATCACTAGGTGGCAACATTGTGCCGCAGACCATGTCTTCCCCAACAGTGAACCCGACATAAGGGGGCATATCATCACCCATTGGCGCTTCGGTATTGCCAAGGCCAAGCGATTTATAGAACTCTAGCGCCTTAGGAATATCGGCAGTCACGATTTCTGACCAGCAAAAACAGCCGTGTTCGTTCACAACTTCGGCCCCTTTATGCGCACCAGCTTGCCACAACCCGACATACGCGCCAACGGTGTCTTGCAAAATTGCCATGCGGCCTTGATCCATCACATCCATTGGCGGCATGACGACTGTTGCGCCCGCTTCAGCAGCAGATTTGACAGCAGCATCGGCATCATCTACCGCAATATACATGCTCCAGATATCGGCCATGATGCCAGAGTCTTCGCTGGCTTGCGCCAACCCAACAACCGACTTGCCATTTTTCATTGCCATTGAATAAATTCCACCGCCAGGAATTGGCCGATCGTCATATTCCCAACCCAGCAAAGCCGTGTAATAGGCTTTGGCTTTAGCAAGATCTGACGTGTTCAGATCCATCCAGTTTGGGGTTCCGTGTGCGTAGCTTTCTTTGATTGACATTTGAGGTCTCCGTAAGTGTGTAAATA
>JAHDBW010000048.1:5048-21820 GCA_020630175.1 Anaerolineales bacterium | reverse complement strand
CCGTTAAAACGCCATTTAGGGCTTAGCACATGCATGCCGCCAAACATCATTAAGAACATCGGGAACCAGACTAGCGCGTAGTGCGTGGTAAATAGAAAAGGATTGAGCACCGGCGGCAGTTTGATGAGCGCGCTGATTTCTCTTGGCAAAAGCATGCCTAGAATTGAAAATACGACGTATAGAACTACAAATTCAAACAAACCAGTCAACAGCACAAAGAATGGCGGCCAGTCACGATTCCAACGGAAGCGTTGCAGCAACTCGTACAAAACATCCCACATCAGGCCAAAGAAAAACGCTGCGGCTAAGACAACAAAGACAAAGCGTACATTGCGCACCAGTAGGCCGAATAAGAGCGTAAATGGAACGCCCCACCAAAAGAAAAGAAAGAGCCGCGTTTGCCAACGGCCAAGTAAGGTTGGAGTCATGGGGTTAGTCCACGTGCCCAGCGGGTCCATTGTTGAAAGGACCGCAACATTGAAAAGCGTTTCAAGCCAAGCGCGCGCATTTTGCGGACACTTTGCAATGACCTGAAGGCCGCATACTGCAAGCCTAAAAAGCTATCGACGGGCGCGAATGGGCCGCCAAGGGTGGCAACGCCGCAGGCGAACACTTTGCCGTTAGGCGTACGTAAGCCTTCAACCTCAAATTCGTTGGAGACCACTAAATTATCTAAGTCGTTCTTTGGCAATTGGTATTGCGTAATAAGGTCAGAAAAGAACGGGTTAGTTTCTAATTTGGAATTGAGGCCAGTGCAATCAATCACAAAATCCGTTACAAAGGTTAGCGTTTCTTGGGCGTCTTCAAGTGCGTCCACGGTGAAACGCAATTTGCCGCTTTGCATCGGTTTTAGATCACGCACGTTGCCAAAAGCAATCGTATACCAGCCTTGGCTCAGGCCGTTCTTGACCAAGCGCCGCCAATCCTTACGATCTGAAGTGGTGGTACCGCCCCAAATTCCGATCAGCGCTTTACGTTGATCGGCTGGTGTATTTTCAAATTTGCGCCGTAAGTTGCCAGAAAACGCTGACTTTGGAAAGTTAAACGGCTGTAGTTGCCAGTTATGTTCGTTGGTGCGTTTGGCAAATCGGTAGCGAGTCGTTTCGTCGCGCTTTGTGCGCATCAGGTGAACGATCCGAATATCATCGCGCCCTGTTTCGGTGCGTACTTCGGCGATTCGTTGCAAGATTCGCGACGCGACAATGCCACGTCCGCGCAAAATTACCGTGCCGCCATGCTCTGCCAAGAATTCATAAACATGGTTGTGCTGTTCATAGGCGTTTACTGCCTTCCGCAAGTCCATCGTCGTTTGACGATAATCTTGTAGATCTGGCAAAACGCGGGAGCCGGGATACCCCAAAGCAATGTGAACCACGTTAGCGCAGGCTAAGCGGGCATTGCCATAGCGATCCTCATATAGCACCACGTAGCGGCCAGCATCAGTTTGGCGCAGAGACCGAATTCGGCCATAGCGCCACATTGCTTCCCAATCGATGCGTGCCATTTCACTATCAAGAGCACGATAGACCGTTTCAGATTTGGGCGCGTAAGTTTGCGTAAAGACGGGCTCTGTGAACAGTTGCCACATGGTTTTACTAGCCGATCGCAAGTGGCCATCTTTAGCGAGACCCACTGCTTCGCGCAAGCCGTACCCAGGCCAGCCCCAAATATTATCAGGAGAAGAGCCGGAGTCACTGCGCAGACGCTCATGACCGGGGATTTGCGAATTCTTACACAACGTTTGATAGCGCTGGTAGGGCTTTTCATGCATACCAACCACGCCAATATCGGCAACGTCAATGCCATGAATGCGTAAATAATCAACCCAAACAAAGCTGCCTAGACCGCCGCCTAAGGTTAAAAAGGAGCGCTCTATCAGCGGTAAGTTGAGAGACTGTATGTAATTTTCAGAAATAGTTTGGGCAGTTAGAAACGGCGCAAATTCCGGCAGATCAAGTAGACGCATGTAATGGTAGCAATTCCCCGAAAGCTAGAGAAGTGCCACACCAGATGCAATTTTCATGAGTTACGTCAAGCAAGTTTTCGCAGTGACTGCAGCGGATTTTACGCGGCACGGCCTTGATTTGCATCGACCGATATTCAAGGCGAACCGTACCGAGCGTGCGGACGGAGCCAATCGTGCGGACAGTGCCAATTGTTAGCTGGGCGCCATCACGTAAAGCGACAGTTCCTCGGTAAGGCAACTCATATTCATTTTGCAACCAGAGTGGCACGTTGCGGCTTAGTTGGCGAATATAGTATCGATCATTTCTACAGAACAATTGCGCTTGCTCAGCGGCAACCATCGGCGAATTGATGACAATATCACAAGTGTCTCGTCGCCCAATTGTTACCGGACGAACGCCCGGCAGGCAAGCAGAAAACTGCTGTTGAAGGATCTCCCAACATAATACCGCGTACAAAATTTTACCTTTAAAACCTCAGATTCAGTTACCAATACGTTCAAAAAAAGTGGGTTGTGTTTCCGAAGTGCCATGTTGAACATGACACATTCGAAACACACCTCATTCACGACTTTAGTGTAAGCGCTAATACATTGGGAGATATAAGGGTTTGCTTGAGAATTTATTTAGTGGGTTAGGCGCTAAATTATAGTGATGCGTTTTGCGCTAGTAACGCGTTTCCCGTGTAACTGCACGCGGATACATATACCGAAAAAATGTAAAAGCACACGTTAAAAGAAGTAATATTGCACCGAATGTAAAGTTCTCGGGTCCGCAAAGTGTTGGTATTTAGTATGCGGACTCAAGGTTCATTGCATACGATGCAAAATTAGCATCGTAATCATTGGTATTTTTTTATATTATGAAGAGAGAGATCAGGTGCTGCCTGAGATTTCTAACGGTATTACTGACGATATGGACAATTATTCTTTAGCTTTGGCATGGTATTTGCGAAGTCCAAATTCGAAATGTTGGATTTTGATTAAATCCCAATCTTTTCTAAACAATCCCCCAGCTAACGTTTCTTACAATCGTAGTATCGGTTGAATGTTTTTAGTGAAGTGTTTTTTATTGGAAGAAACAACGTTCATTTTTCAGCCGATGGGTTCGGAAAATGCACAGCTAGGCGGACCGCTGACACCCCTCTATTTTTGTCAGCACACCTCCAACTAGCGCTTAGGGAATTAAAGTTATGAATAGGTACCTCACCGCTCTATTTGGGTTAATGGTTGCGCTGGTATTGGTATCTGCTGGCACGCAAGTGTCCCACGCAGAGCCAGTAGCACAAGCAGATCATTGGTCAAATTACACTGGCGAAAATAGCTGGCCGATGGCTGGCGCTAACCCGCACCGTACGTCTGCTTCTCCAGAAGAAGTGGCGGGTAATTTGACACCAACTTGGTTCACAAACATCGGGCCATATATCTCGCAAAAGACGCAGCTTGTGGCTGCTTATAACCAAATCTATGTTGCCACCGCAAAAGGAATCTTTGCACTAGATGCGCAAACCGGTACTGTTAACTGGACCTACGCAACTGATTTGCCAATTGGGCACTCGCCAACCATCCATGAAGGCGTGGTGTACGCAGGCGGCCTAGATCACAAACTACACGCAATTGATGCCTTCACCGGCGGTAAGCTGTGGACCTACACCGCAGAGGCAGGCTTTCAAACAAGCCCAGTGGTTGCGAATGATAAAGTTCTGATTGGTAACCGGGACGGCTTCTTTTATGCGATCCAGTCATCCGGTGGCAACGCCGGCCAATTGGCGTGGCGCTTCAAAACAGACGGCCCCATTCTCTTTTCTGCCGCAGTAGACGGCAACAACGTTTACTTTGCCTCAAATGATAGCCATGCCTATGCGCTAAATATCAACACGGGTGGCCAAATTTGGAAATCAGCCAAACTGCCGGGTGGCGGCTTCTCTAGCTGGTGGCCAGTTGTTTATGGGGATAAGGTCATCTTCTCTTCAGCCAACAACTATCGCACCTCGATTGATCCGGGGCCAGCCATGCGCATTACGCAAATGGAGTTGCAAGAGCTATATCCAAACTTCACAACAGATCCCAAAGGCGAGCTGATTGGGAGCTTGGGCACCGTCGCTGGCAATTGGGCCGCGGGCACGCCAACCATTGATGCCACCCGCATCATTACTTACTTGAATAACAAACCGTGGCGTAAATCTGTCTTTGTACTAAGTGCAGCCACAGGTGCAGAAACGCACACCGCCCCAGTATTGTGGGCTGGAACGCACAGTGGTACGCGCTATCCACCAGCCGTTGGGCCGGATAACGTGCTCTATCAGCAAAACAGCTACATGTCAGACGCCTACATTGCTGGCGGACACGTTTCAGGCTGGGTACCAGGCAGCACGCATATTTCAGTCATCAGTATGGACTGGACCGCAATTGATGAGCCAACCGCCTACACCATCGGTGGCAACGTGGTGTATTGGAACCTGTGCTGTGACCGTGAAGGCGGCGCAATGGACGTTTCCAAACCAGCCACCACATTTGCAACAAATTACAATAATGGCCAACGCCCACCCACCTCTGGCTGGGGTGCCGAAGCCAACCGCGAATGGGCTTACTTTGTTTACAACTTAGCCGCAATCGCACCGGGATATAACGCGCCAGTTTATGACGGTCCAGCGCATACCGCTTTTGGTAGTACCAACGGTAGCTATGGCAATCATGGTGATGTGAACCCGCCAATCCCATATAACGGCATGGTTTACACCCACCGTGGCAACACAATTATGGCCTTCAACGCCGAAGCCGGTGCCGCTGCCCCAGCAGATTTTGCACAAGCAGAACCAGCAGGCGCAAACGCTCAGCTGCCACAAGCGGGCCGACCGGCGTTAGAAAACCGGCTTGCAACTGAAATTCAAAAAATTATCGACGCCGGTCACCTGCAACCGGGTTACGCAAACCACGGCATTATGAACATGTGGGGGCGCTACGCCTGTGGGGACGAACTGTCTGACTATTTCCATCAATCAGCAGATACCTTCGTAACGCTATTAGGTGCGTATCCGCACTTACCGCCCGCGCTCCAAGCCCAGGTCAATACATACTTACAAAATGAGTATGCAAACTATGCGCCCTATAACAGCAACCATGTTGGTTGGGACAACGGCACATCGCGGAGCTTCTTTGACCTACCGCCAGAAGTGATTGACGATCTTGCCAATCATGAAAAACAAGCTGCCAATTACGTCTATCAATATATTGGTGGCGCAGAAAGCAGCGGAGTTTGGGGTGTCAATCCATATGCCTACTATGCACTTTGGAAGTATGCCCAACACACGGGGAATGCGGCCAGCATTTACGCGGAGTCCAACCCAACCTATTACTTATCGGTGCCGCCAGCAGACTCTGTCTTGCTGACCATGCCACACGTACACAACGCATTTATTGCGGGGTATATGGGCTTCCTAGAACTAGAAAAGCTAGCCGGGCAACCAGTATCGGGTGACAAGCAAGCGATCTTAGACCACCTGCTGACCTTACGTCGCAACAACTTTACAAAAGACTCGCTGTATAACGAATCTGCCTCACAGGCGTACTGTAATTCATTGAACTCAGCCAATAACTTTCTCTATATGGTGCCAGAGTTGGCAGACTACTTGCAGCCATACTTATTACCGCAAATGCGGGCGGCGCTTGATGAATACGAAGCAAATTCACCATATTGGTTTGTGTCCTTTGCGCATGAAGGCTTGCTAGAGAATGCAGTGGTGCCACTCTATGACACACACTCCGTATTTATGGCAAAGGCCAACCTGCTTGGTGAAACTGGCAATCAATTAGAGCGTTACCTTGACGTACCAGGGTTTGCCGTTGGGGATTTGTACTACATTCAAAAGCTAACCACGATTTTGAACGATTACGAAGACCAAGGCCAAATTACATACTTACCATTGATGAGCCGCTAGCCTCACACGGCGCCTCGGCTGACCTGCCTAATCAAGTTCGCTAGCTTGGGCAGGTCAGCCGCATTTATTTGAACTCAATTTGGGTTTCAGTTATTATTGTTTTGAAAGCAGCACCTTACTAAAGGGCTAGACACATTCTTATGACGATTTTTCATTCGTACAGTTCTCGTAAAATTTTGGTAAACACAATTCTGTTTACACTGTTAGCCGCAGTGATGGCATTTGTTGGGTCAACGCCTACGCAAGCCCAGTCGCAACCGGCTGTGCCACGCGTCAATATTCCACACACGAATACGGTGCCAGACACCCTGCCTACACCGCATCAGCCGCTAAGCACGCTTGACGGCGATTTTTACGACAAAATCACATTCCCAGACGGCGGTATGTTCTGGCTTGGCGATATAGATAAGGTCAATAACTATTCTGATGTCCGCATCAAATATAATGATGATCACCTCTACATTCGCGTCAATGTAAATGATGAGATGTTGTTCTGTAATGTACAGGACGACTTCAACTGCACAAATCTCAACCCAACCGCTTGGGATGCAGTTACCGTTTACATCAACACAGACACCACCCCCAGCAGCGCCCTTGGCAACAATTCTTACCGCTTTATCCGCCAGTTCACACATGAATGGATGGACTCAACGTATTATCAACATGGCTTTGAAAGTAACGGCAGCAGTTGGGAAGCAACCACGCTAGACTTCCATACGCTTGGGCACTACCGTGGCGTTGGTAACTACAACAGCGGTCAGGCATCACACGGCTGGTGGGCTGCCTATGAAATTCCATTTAGCGCGCTAGGCATTAGCGGCAAGCCTGGACACGGCACCGTTTGGCGCATGGCAGTGGCCGTTCATGACCGCGACACCAGCACTGGTATTCCGGCCATCAACGATAAAATCTGGCCCGCAGATGTGAACTTCAGTCAACCAAACACTTGGGGTGAATTGCACTTTGGCACTGCGCCAGCGTACTCACCGCCAGCAACGGTTGCCAATCAAACGCTGACCATCACGCATGACCCAGCCAATAACATGGACTTCCAAGACACGCACGTGGGTGGTCATGCAAACTGCGCCGCGCATGTGGATCCGTTCTACCATGTTGGCACGGATATGTTCCGCGATTTTGGTGATGTCAACTTTGGCGCGGCAGCCTTTGATTTCTACAATCAACAAACGGGCAATACAGAAGTCATTAGCCTTTCCCACTTGAATGTTCAAGGGCAAGAAGACGTAGCAGACTGGAACTGTCAGTCAAAAATCATGATTGAAGTTGAGCTCGATCCGGTTCCGGCAGGCAAACAAATTGTTGATGCCAAGCTAGAGCTAAACATGTTTGGTAACGCTGGGGGCGCCGGTTGGGCTGTCCCGCCAGATACGTCTTACATTCAAGCCTTCAGTTCAATGGAAGACTGGAATGAAAACACCGTCACATGGAACAATGCACCATACGCCGCTGAAAACATCTCAGGCACTTGGGTTGTACCGCTAGATGCAGATGAATTCCCAAATAACTACACGCACATCCCGGTAAAATACGAATGGGACGTGAGTAAAATCGTCGCCGAAGCCTATGCCACTGGCGAACCAGCACGCATCATTTTGTATTCCGCAGACGTGGCCCGCCACAGTGGGAAATACTTCTGGTCATCCATGGAAAACGCGCCAGAACGTATTCCAAAACTGCACGTTACCTATGGTGATACAACGCCAGCCAACTTCCAGATCTTCTTCCCGATTATGGTGCACTAGGCAACAACGCTTTTAGAATAAAAAAACGGAGACCAATTGGTCTCCGTTTTTATTTAAGGCAGAATAATCTGGTTTCTTGAACTCAAGAACAGTTCTCTGCAATCCACGCCAATCCAGCATCCGTTGGCATTAGGTTGCGCGGCTTGCCTTCAATCTCGGTAATCTCTTTTGGATCAAGTAAAAAACCGCATTCACGCAGCTTATTGACCACCCGCGTCACCTGTTGCGGGCCGATATTAGCATCTTCACGGTCTTCTTTGCGTGGCAATTGGGTATTCAGATATACCGCAATTTCACGCACAGACGGTGGCGCTTTCAGGTGATTGACCTGCATAAAATGGTGGATGTAACAGAGCGTCAACCGCTCTCGTTCTTTTAGTTCAATGCCTGACATAGCAATCTCCTACGCTACTAAATAATTGAGAAAGAAAAAGCCCGTTTGCGAGCCTTTGACTGACAAACGGGCGTGATATTAGCCAGCTATGGTGATTAGTCACCATAGCCGTTTTTGTTTTTGGTTGTACCTTCATTCCCCATCAGGATACTGATACCGTCGCTAACAGTTTCCATCACATCAACTGCATTGTTCATAAACCGTGGGAATTGCTTCACTAGGTTACCAATGGCAAAGTTGAACAGGAATTCTGAACCAACGGTGTACAGAAAGAATGCTTCTAGCGGTGCTACGAACCAACTTGCTGTGACGTTAGGGTCAATTTTGAACATGCTATCGGTGGTCCAATCTAGGACGGCTGCGCCAATGGCGAGCGTAAGACCGATGCGGCTCTTATCGTTGAACCACAGGTACCACCCGACAAGCTGCAACACTTGTGGGAGCGCCGCAACGAGGTAAATCGTAAACGAGCCTGTGATTTTAGTGGTGGGTAGCATTGTGTACCCATAGAATGACGACCAGTAGTCATCATATGCCAACATGATTGAGGTGAGCAGTAAAAACCCAAACCCTACATACATGAGCACCCCAGTGGCGCTATCCATATTTGAAAAGAACTTCTTCATAATAGTGACCTCCTATAGTCAATTACTATCGGACCCGTGTCCAATAGAAGTTCAGGAGGACCACATCCCTACACCGACATCCAATCGCTTTCAGTTACCAAGACATTTTATCTCAGTTGTGATCTCATGTATAAATTGTATACAAATGAGCACACAAAGTCAACCCGCAAGTATATGAGAAGTATTAACATTTCCAATATTCGATTTGGTAAGTCGAAAGGCCTCTAAGTTCTAAATAAAAGAGTAACGGCGGCATTTCTGGGTCTAGTTCAAAAGAGACCACCTTGGTCTGGGTGAAGTCAACAGAAGCATCTTTTGCAAAGAGGCATAAGCATCAAGTTCGTATTTCTGCTGGCCAAAACCGCCGCAATGCTGTCATCCCGTGCAAGTTCGAAAGACCTTGATAACGATTGATGCACGGCTTGCACGGGATCCCCTTCAAGCGCTGTTCGTGAATGGCACACAGACGATAAAGGGATCCCAACAGCGCATCACGTTATCCAGAACTCAGGGTAAAGTCGGTTAAACAAAAAAGGCGCTGAACTTGAATTCAGCGCCCTGCTCTAGTTTTATATTTGGATTATCGCTAATTCAGATCTAGCGTTTTGCCAGTCTTCATAAAGATCACGCGTTCACCGATATTGGTGGCGCGGTCGCCAACGCGTTCAAGGTTGTGCGTTACCCACAATAGGTTAGACCCTTGCGCAATCTTAGCCGGATCTTCAACCATATAAGACAGCAATTCGCGAATAATTTGGGTGTTGAGCAAATCCATTTCTTCGTCGTCTGACGCAACTTCATGTGCCAGCAAAGAATCTTGCGTTTCATAGGCCTTGAGCGCTTTCAACAACATTGCACTGCCTGCTTGCGCCATGCGTGGAATGTCGATCAGCGGCTTCATTAGCTTTTCACCCTGCATCCGAACGGTCACTTTGGCAATGCTAGCAGCATGGTCACCGATGCGTTCTAGCTCGGTTGCAATCTGCAACCCCGCAATAATAGCCCGTAAATCACCAGCGGCAGGCTGTTGCGTTGCAATCGTGACAACAACAGCTTGTTCAATTTCAACTTCGAGTTCATTGACTTTTTCATCGCCAACAATCACGCGTTCTGCAAGCGCAATATCGCCCGTCTTGAGCGACGTAATAGCTTGATCAATAGCAGCGAGTGAAAGCGCTGCCATTTCTTGCAATTTGTCTTGGATGTCTTGAATGCTATTTTCTAGAATACTACGATGTAGTTGCATAATTTCCCCTATAAATATTGGTTGTGTAGCGCCTAAAACTATCTAGAAGTAAGCAATACATCTGCATTAGCCTGACTGCAACACTGCAAGCAAGCTGTTGGGCAGCCCAATTTTGGGTGGTCTACCCGTGGCGCCCGGTAATATAATCTTCGGTTTTTTGTTGGCTTGGGTTCGTAAAAATGGTTTGTGTATCATTGTATTCCACCAATTCGCCCAGCCATAATAATGCTGTCCGGTCTGAAACGCGCGCGGCTTGTTGCATATTGTGAGTCACCACAACAATCGTGTAGTTCTCTTTCAATTCCAACATCAGCTCTTCGATCTTGCTTGTCGCAATTGGGTCAAGCGCGGAAGCCGGTTCGTCCATCAAGATCACGTCTGGCTCAATGGCGAGCGTGCGGGCAATACACAACCGTTGCTGTTGCCCACCAGAGAGCGACAACCCACTTTGATGCAGTTTGTCTTTGACTTCATCCCAAAGCGCAGCCTGACGCAGTGATTTTTCCACAAGCGCATCCATGTCACCTTTGAAGCCATTGATCTTTGCCCCCCAAGCCACATTCTTATAAATAGACTTTGGGAACGGATTTGCCTTTTGAAATACCATCCCAATGCGTCGGCGAACGGCAACCGGATCAACCTGAGAAGCGTAAATATCTTGCCCCTTGTATAAGATTTGACCCTCAATTCGCACGCCGGACACAACATCGTTCATCCGATTGAAGCAGCGCAGCAACGTGCTCTTGCCACAACCAGAAGGACCAATCAGCGCGGTAATTTCTTTTTCGTGCACCGGCAAAGAAATACCTTTGACCGCCTCAAAATCACCGTAAAACACGTGCACATCACGCGCGTCCAAGGCTAAATTGCCGGTACCAGACGAAGCACGCTCTGAAACGACCGGTTTTGCGGTCAGGGGACGTTCTGCTGTTTTATTTGCAACCATGATGTAAATAATCCTTTCTAACTAAGTACCAAACTAGCGGCGCGAGCTAAACCGATTGCGTAATAAAACAGCGGTTGTATTTAGCGTAAGCAAAATGATGAGCAAGACCAAAATTGCCGCCGCGGCAATATTACGGAACTCGGCTTGCGGGCGGGATGTCCAGTTGAAAATCTGAATTGGCATCACCGTAAATTTAGAGAATAAGCCAGTTGGATCACTGGTTAAGAATGTTGCTGCACCTACCACTAGCAATGGCGCAGTTTCCCCAATCGCGCGTGAGACTGCCAAAATCGTACCGGTTAGGATACCGGGCATGGCATAGGGCAACACATGCGACCAGATCATTTGCCAACGCGTTGCCCCAACACCATAAGCGGCATTGCGCAGGCTGTTTGGAACGGCACGGAGCGCTTCCTGCGCATTGATAATAATCAGCGGCAAGATCAGCAGAGACATGGTTAGCGCGGCTGAAATAATCGTCCGCCCATTCTCTGCGCCAACGCCTAAGAACTGACCACTCGTGAAATAGCCTAACGTCCGGGCAAAGATCGCCAGACCAAGCATCCCGTACAAAATTGACGGTACCCCAGCCAAGTTATCAATGTTGGTTTGAATAATGCGGCTCAGCACGGAGTCGGTTGCATATTCTTGCAAGTAAATTGCAGCGCCAACGCCAATCGGGAACGCAATAATAATGGTGAGCACAATCACCCAAAGTGAGCCAAGAATTGCGGTTCTTACCCCAGCCAACGATGCGTCAGAAGACATTGGTGACGTAATAAAATTACGGTCTAACCAGCTCCAAAATTCAACGGTAGCCGTTGGGAATTCTTCAGCAACTTGGGCGCGAATTTCATTGCCTTGCGTGAGCGACTGCCACAAAGGATAGGTTTCAATGACTTGCTGTTCAACAACCCGTTCATAGACTAGGACTAATACGTCACTTGTAGAACGCGCTGCCCCGCTACAGCCACTTGGTGGCTCGTCGCGCAAGCAAACTTCATCCCACTTGTCTTGCCCTTCAAAGGCTAAGCTATCTGCAAAGAAGCGTTGATCACGTTCTAGCTTACGGCCCGCATTCCGTGAAATATTGTCAATCAGAATATCAACTAAGGCCGCTTTGTCTAAGGATTCCAGCGGTTGTTCAGACAATTCTGAAGGCGCGATGCTGTTTTCCAAAACCACAAGGCCAAAGGCACTGTTGATAATGTTCAACATCAGCACAATCAAAAAGATCAGCGCAATGATGGTTGAAGACAAGAACACGCCCTGCCAAATATTCCCCAAGCGCTGCCGAGCTGCCAACCTTGGGTTGAAGTTAGTGTTAGTTTCAGGGATCATTCGTACTGTTCTCGCAGGCGATTGACAATGCTACGGCTGATAATGTTGAGGATGAGCGTAATCACAAAGAGCATCAAGCCGATTGAGAAAATACTGGAGTAGTCTAACGAGGCATAACTGATATCGCCTTGACTAATCCGGGCGATATGGCCGGTCATGGTTTCAGCAGCTTTGAAAAAGTTGAAGCCTTCAGCGCTAAATGCCTCACCCCACGAGTCAAAGTTGTTAGGCCCAGCACCAGCAGCGACGGCCACAATCATGGTTTCGCCAACAGCCCGTGACAGTCCCAAAATGAAGGCCGCCATAATCCCAGATAATGCGGCGGGCACAACCACGCGCACTGCGGTTTCAAACTTCGTAGCACCCAGCCCATAAGCGGCGCTGCGTAAGCTGTCTGGCACAGCGCGTAACGCGTCTTCACTAATAGAGCTGATCATTGGCAAGATCATGAAGCCCATAACAATCCCGGCAGAGCCAGTGTTGAAAATATCAACGTTGCCTTTGCCAAAAATAGTGCGCAGCAATGGCGTCATAAACGTCAATGCAAAGTAACCGTAAACAACGGTTGGCACACCGGCTAACACTTCAAGAATGGGTTTGATAATGCTGCGTGTTCTATCTGAGGCGTATTCGCTCAGATAAATAGCTGCGCTAATGCCAAGCGGCAAAGCAACAACCATCGCGGCAAAGCTAGTAAGCAACGTAGCATTAACAAGTGGCCAAATGCCAAACTTGCCAATCGCTGGTTGCCAGGTGGTGCCAGTAAAGAACTCGCGTACGGTGACTTCAGGTGCCCCGAAGAATAAATAGGCTTCTCTAACGAGCACTACCACAATGCTGATTGTGGTCAGGATAGAAATTACCCCACACAATAGCAAAACAATACCTATTACTCTTTCAAAAACACTAGAACGTCCGCTGAGGTCTGGCAAAAGGCCGTCTTGGCCAGGCGTATTTTTTTGCGAGATTTGCGACATTAGATTATGGATGGATCCTCTTAATCGAATTATCACATGCCGCAGATAAAATTCTGAAGAAACTAGTATTAAGTAGATTTTACAAACTTCAAATTTATTTAATGTTCTGGCGCGCAGAAAAGCAACATTGCGTGGCGCGTTATATGACTGACCAGGAGAAGTTGAGGGGTGAACTGTCTACTCAAACGAGCGCGGCAGTGTGATAAAGAACGTGGCACCTTCGCCAGGATTACCAGAGCTTTCAACCCAAATGCGCCCGCCGTGCCCTTCGACAATAACGTGCTTGGCAATTGCCAGCCCCAGCCCAGTGCCACCGCTCGAACGGGTTCGATCAGTTTTGAAGAAGCGCTCAAACACCCGATCCAAATCAGATGGCGCAATTCCGGGGCCAGAATCTTTGACGCTAATGGTAATTTCATCCGCAGTTACAACGGCCGCAACATTGATCTGCCCTTCTTTAGGCGTAAACTTGATTGCATTTTGCACCAAATTACTAAACGCCCGTCCCAACTGATTAGGGTCAGCCAATGCCAGCACATCCCCTGGAATGCTAATGGTTAGGCGTTGCTGCTTGCGTTTAGACTGCGACTGTAGCCGCATCAGTGGCTTTTCTAACAGGTCAGTTAGTGAAATTGGAATCAGCCGGAACAAAGCCCGCCCCGACTCAATCTGCACCAGATCTAACAGCTCTTGTGCCATATGTTGCAACAAATCGGCTTCCGCTTGAATATTATTCAGCCCTTGCACAACGTCAGGTGGCGCTGTTTGTTGGGCCAACATGCCATCCACAATCAAGCCAATCGTGGTGATTGGCGTGCGTAGTTCATGTGAGATATTCCCCACAAATTCCCGACGCGCGCGCCCCAACCGTTGGATGTCAGACACATCTTTCAAAGCAACGGCAACGCCCTGCGCAAACGTCACCACGCGCACCTGATACGGCGTGTCGCCCAGTTGAATTTGCCAATCCATATCGACTAGCGCCCGTTGCTCAGCCAGCGCGTCTTGCACCAGCTGTACCAGCTCACGCGAGTCTGAAAATTCAAGCAGCGTAGGTGTGTCTTTGCCAGTCTTGCCAAAAAACTGACGCGCTTGAGAAGTGGCATACTGCACGTGCAGTTCATCATCCAACATGATGACCATTTCACGCACGGCCTTTGCCATCGCCTTAAGCCGCAGTGACGTGCGCTCTAACTTCGTATCGTGTTTGTGAATCCGCTTTTGGAGTTTGGCTGTCTCAGCGCGCAGACGCTTATTTTCAGCCTCAGCCAAGGCTAGGCGTTGTTGGGTGCGTTGCAGTTCGTGTTTATGGTTACCAAACATAGGCGTTAGCAGGCGAGGTGTAGGGCAAGTAAGTGGTTAGTGTTCGAAGCGATACCCAACGCCACGTACGGTTGTAATGCGGGTTGGCTTAGACGGATTTTCTTCAATTTTCTCGCGCAGCCAGCGGATATGTACATCAACGGTGTGACTGTTTCCAATGTAGTCATCGCCCCACACTTGTGCCAGCAGCAAATCACGGGACAGCACCACCCCTTTATTGCGCATAAGTTCAACCAACAGGCCAAACTCTTTTTGGGTCAGGTGCTGTTCAACATCGTTGAGCCAAGACCGGCGGGCGATTAGGTCAATTTTCAAATCATCAGACTCAATCACGGTCGGATTGCGCGCCGCCACTTGACTAGCTTCACGGCGCAAGTTGGCCTTGACGCGTGCTAGCAATTCACCCATCCCAAATGGCTTGACAACATAATCATCTGCGCCAGTTTCTAAGCCGGTGATTTTATCCATCTCCATGCCCCGCGCCGACAGCATAATGATTGGCACCTGCGAATCACGGCGAATCATCCGACAAACTGACAAGCCATCTAAGCGCGGCAACATCAGGTCTAACACAATCAGATCTGGTTGCTCAGCGCGGGCCATGTCTAAGCCTTCCTGCCCATCAGCAGCAGTGAGGATGTCGTACCCTTCAATAGTTAGATTTTGAGAAAGCTGCTCGCGGAGCGTCTCTTCATCTTCAACGATTAATATTGTTGGCATAGGTTAAGCCTATCATGGCTTTTTAGTTTTGAAACCCGCAGTAAAGCCGTATATCAAATGTAAAACCTTTGTAAATTAGCTGAAAACTCGTGTAAATCACCCTTAGGATCAGGCCGAGGTATACAAAATCTATACCAGTTTCATCAATAGGTACTCTATTACATGACAAAAACAAAACTCAGAACAACCCTCTTTTATACAGTTGCAGCGGTTGTGCTTGTTGCCTATGCATCAATTGCGTATGGCAACGAAGCGCGTGCTGCGCCAGTTGCACAAACTGCCAGCACAGCACCTAACTTGCCAGCAACACCGTACAACTATGCCAATATCAACCTGCCGGCCCATTTCTTTGAAAATGGCATTCGGGGTGGCAATCAGTCGTCCGTCATTTCTAATGACAACACACCGGCCAACAACCCCATCACCGATGCCGGCGCAACCTTAGGGCGCGTGTTGTTTTATGACACAACCCTGAGCGCAACGGGCACCGTATCTTGTGCCTCTTGCCATATCCAAGCCAATGGGTTTAGCGATCCAGCCCGGCTAAGCTTAGGCGTAGCAGGCACCACCCGCCGCCACTCAATGGCGTTGGCAAATGCCCGCTTTAACGACAACGGTCGTTTCTTTTGGGACGAACGCGCCAACAGCCTAGAAGCACAAGTGTTGATGCCGTTCCAAGACCCAGTTGAGATGGGTCTAACACTAGATCAGCTCAATCAGTTGGTTGCAACGCAGCCGTACTATGCAGATCTCTTTACCGCCGCGTTTGGTGATGCAACTGTTAATTCAGATCGTATCTCACTAGCACTGTCACAGTTTGTACGCAGTATGGTTAGCGCAAATGCCAAGTATGATCAAGGCCGAGCATTGGTCGACGACGCCAGTGACCAGTTCCCCAACTTCACTGCGCAAGAGAATCGCGGTAAGCGCTTATTTATGCGCCAAAACAACGGTCAAATTGCGTGTAGTGCTTGTCACTCTACGGAAGTGTTCACGGGTGAAGCGCCCCGCCGCCGGGGCAATAGCAATGCCACAAACAATGGCATTGACCTCGTGTCTTTGACTGACTTCGGGGTGTTTGAAAGTAGCGGCAACGATGGCGACATCGGCGAATTCAGAGTGCCATCTTTAAGGAACATTGCCGTCAGTGGCCCGTATATGCACGATGGCCGGTTTGGCACGCTTGAGGCGGTGGTGCAACACTATAGCGGTGGCATTCAGTCACACCCAAACTTGGACCCACAGTTGCAAAACAATTTTGGGAACGCCGGACAATACGACTTCAACGCAGCAGAACAAGCGGCGCTCGTGGCCTTCATGAACACGCTTACAGACACAACCTTCCTAACCGATGTGCGGTATAGCAATCCGTTCACGGCCACCGGCAACGAACCGGCGCCAGAACCCATTCCAGTCTCCGTGCCAGATGCCGCAGCACCTGCACCGGATCAAAACGGACGCGGTGGCGGACGTGATAATGATGGTGATGGCCGTGGAAACGGCGGCAACCGAGGTGATGGCAACGGTGGTCGCGG
>JAHDBW010000048.1:0-4948 GCA_020630175.1 Anaerolineales bacterium | reverse complement strand
AGTAAAATCGCTAAAATTATTAGGGTAAAAATCAACGGCAACGACATTTATGGCAACTCCAACGCTTTATCACATTATTTTTGAAGCCGACTGGCTGCAAGTCAAAGACAATGCATTTTACAGCCCCCCATCGCTTGAAGCAGAGGGGTTTATTCATTATTCAACTGGCGAACAAGTCACGGGCACCGCTAACTTCATTTTTGCCGACGCACTAGACTTGCTCGTATTAGAAATCGACCCAACGTTGGTTGGGCATGATGTGATCTTTGAAGACTTATATGAAGCTGGGCAAGAGTTTCCGCATATCTATGCGCCGCTGCCGCTCAACGCAGTTACCAACGTGCACCGCCTAACGCGCACCGCCGACACACAATTTTTGTTTACCGTTTAGCCTCACAGATTGATGCAACTTACGCCAGACTCATTCAAACGTTGGGATGAAACACCCGACGAACGCTTCTATGCGCAGCCACGGCTTGTTACACACATTGATGATCCAGCGATTGCAGCCGTCACGCAGCTCTATCGGGAATATTTTCCGCAAACTGGCGTCATCCTAGACCTAATGAGCAGCTGGATTAGCCATCTACCCGCTGATGTCACCTATAAATATGTGTTTGGGCTGGGAATGAATGAGCAAGAGCTGTCTGCAAATCCTGCGTTAAACGACTGGATTGTACAAAATCTCAACACAACGCCCGACTTACCGTTTCAAGACAATAGCTTTGACGGCGCAGGGATTTGCGTCTCAATCGACTATCTCACAGATCCGGTGACCATCTTACGTGACTTAGGCCGCGTGCTAAAACCAGACGCGCCGCTAGTCATCACCTTCTCTAATCGCTGTTTTTCTAGCAAGGTCATCGCTGCTTGGTTACAGCTAGACATGCCCGGACGCCAAAACTTAGTCGCCACGTTCTTAGAACAAGCGGGCAACTGGCACAGCATCGAACAATTAGACCGTAGTCCAAATCCCGGCCAAACAGACCCGCTTGTCGCGGTCGTTGCCAGAGCACGCTAACCTTGACCACAATCGAACACTGGCTTGCCAACCTTTCAACGTTAGGCGGGCTTACCGTTTACAACGTTGACACAGACTTTGTTACGCAAGTCAAAACTGCAGCCACAACCGCCTTTGGCAAACGCTGTCAGGTGTTTCAGGCCTCACGTATTGCAAAGAAAGCGCCTAAGCTGGATGCCACAGCAAAGCTGATCATTGTGCATCAAGACTTGGCTAGCCCAGATCATTTCTTGCCATTTGGCGACTTGGTTGAGCAAATTTTGTATCCAGCGCTGCAAAAAGATATCCCGTTTTGCTTGCTGTCTGAGCTTGATTCGCTCAAGTATGCGCCGCGCTCGCATGATCCAAAGCTGGTGCATGAAGAATGGGGTCTGACGCAAGCTCGTCTTTTGTGCGAACAAGCACCCCACATTGCCAAGCACACCACCGTTTTTAGGCACCCTCAGCAAGTGGCGTTTGACGCGATTACCAAGCCTGTCCCCGCGTCTGCGACTGCGCAAATGCCCGTTGCAAGCTTAGACCAATTAGATCCGCGGCAAACGCAAGCCTTAGAGCATGACACGGGTCCAATGTTGGTCCTTGCCCCAGCCGGATCTGGCAAAACGCGCACGCTGGTCAACCGCATTATTCACCTGATCAACAACGGGGCTGATCCTGAGCGAATTTTGGCCTTAGCGTTCAATCGTAAAGCGATGGAAGAGATGAATTCACGACTGCAACAGCGCGGCGTGAACAGCACAAAAATCCGCACGTTTCACTCGCTCGGCTATGAGTTTATTCGGTCAGTATTGCCGTGGCGCTTTAGTCAGGATCGGGTCTATGCGCAGCGGCGCAACCTTATTCAACGCTCGATTGGCGCACATTACGAGATCCCGCGCGGTAAATATCAAGACGTGTTTGAGCACATGAACGATGCGTTCCAACGTATCCGCACTGAGCTCAGCCACCCGGATGACCATGATTTGGTAATCGATGGTATCAAGCTTGAATTTGCGCCGATCTTTGAAAGCTATCTCAAAAATCAATTTCGCAATCAGTTTATCGACTTTACCGACATGGTCTACCTAACCGTGCGCATGTTGCTCAAAAACGAAACGTGGCGCACCGAATGGCAGTCTAAGTTTGACTATGTGATTGTGGATGAATTCCAAGACCTGAACCGCTCACAACTCTTATTGATGCAACTGATGGCCTGGCCGCAAAACAACCTGTTTGTAGTGGGTGACGATGATCAGCTAATTTACAGTTGGCGTGGTGCGGCAGTCAGCCACATTCGCGAATTTAGGCAGGAGCATCCGGCGCATAAGCTGGTGGTGTTGAACACCAACTATCGCTCTTGTCAGGCCGTGGTCAAACACTCGCGGCGGCTGATTGAAAACAATCGTTCGCGGGTTAGCAAAGACATTCAAGCCCGTGACGATGCGCCAGCAGGCACCTTGGAAATTCAGTTGGAAGAAACGCTGTGGGAGCAAGCACAAACTGCCGCAAAATGGCTCGTGGATCAGAGCAAAGCAGGCCAAAACAATTGGCGTAACTATGCCGCACTGTTTCGCTATCATGTGTATCAATTTCCGCTGGCAAAAGCGTTAGACGCGCACGGTATTCCACATACGCCAATTGATGAGCTGCGCCTGTTTCAAACCAACGTTGGCCGTGATCTACATGCCTATTTGAGCGTGCTGCTGCACCCGGAAGAGGCCACCACTGCGCAAGTGCGCCGCGTGCTCAAGCGTCCGGTCAAATATCTGACTAACAAAACCGTGGGCAGCATTGAAAACTGGCAAGGGTTGAAACGCGCCCCGGCCCAAAGCGCGGTCAAAAGCCATGAACGGGATCAGATTCGTGATTTCATTCTGGAATTGCAGTTGGTGCGGCGCTTTATCAACAAAGTCTCGACCAAGCCAACGCGCGTGCTGGGCAAGCTAGAGCGTCAGTTCAACCTGCTCGACTTTTACGCTGAACAAGCCGCTGCGCCAGACGCTGGTGATCAAGCGACCGATGATGTGGTGTTTGAAATCATTCAGGCCGTTGCCCACGACTATCCAGATGTGCACGCCTTTTTTAGTTACATCAATGACTTACTGAGTGATGCCGCACAAAACGCACAATCGCGATCCAAACCAGCAGCCGATCAAGAACCGGGAGTGTTGTTTACAACGGTACATCAGGCCAAAGGAAAAGAGTTTGAGAACGTAATCTATTTCAATTTAGAACGTGTGCAAACGCAAAATCAGCGTGAGGAAGAAGAGGAACGCCGCATTGCTTACGTGGCGGTCACGCGGGCGGAGCAGAACCTGCTCGTCACCGCGCCAGAAGATGAGTTTGCGCCCTTCTTGGAAGAATTACTGTATGACCCTGAGCTTGCCAAGCTGACGGTTCAAGATCTAAAAAAACGCCTGCTTCAGATGGAAAAAGACACCCTGAAAGCAGACGTTTCGTTATCAGATTTAGCAGCGCTCAATGCGCAAATCAATCAAATGGAGTTGGAAATTCGCTGGAGGGAGACGTTAGAGAAAAACGCAGCGAAACGGATTCTGGAGTAACGGTGATTTTTACCTTATCGACGGCGAAAATTTGATTTTGACACGGCCTCATTAATGTCATACCCGCGCAGGCGGGTATCCACCTCAAGAAACGCTTATAAAATTGAACGCCTATGGGCTATTTCTTGAATATTCCACAGCGCTCACCTTCTCAAACTAAGGTATTTGGGATGGATCCCCGCCTTCGCGAGGATGACAAGACTATTTCTATTCTACAAAGACGAATTCACCTTCAATCTAGCGTCTAGACGTAACGCTGCGAGTCCGCGCTAACCCTAAATTTCAAACGCCCCATTCTTATACAGCAGTTCACCATCCACAATGATCTCGCTGCCATCGCGCATGTCGCAGATCATGTCCCAGTGCAGGCCGGATTCATTTTTACCGCCGGTTTCGGGATAACTCGCCCCAAACGCCATGTGGATTGACCCACCAATTTTTTCATCAAACAGAATATTCTTTGTGAACTGATCAATGCCAAAGTTTGTGCCAATTGCAAACTCACCGAGGTAAGACGCGCCTGCGTCTTGTGCAAGCTGTTGGCGTAAGAAGTCTTCGTTTTTAGTCGCTGAAACTTCAACAGCCTTGCCATCCACAAACCGAATGCGCGCACCTTCCACTTCACGGCCATAGGCTACCGCTGGATAAGTGAACTGCACCCAACCGTTGACCGATTCTTCAACTGGGCCGGTGAAAATTTCGCCATCAGGCATATTGCGTTGGCCGCAAGCATTGATAAACGAACGCCCTTTGATCGACAGCGTCAGATCAACATTGGGACCTTTGACTTCGACTTGGTCTTTGCCTTTGAGCCAGTCTACCAAGCGGTCTTGGTCGCGTTTGACGCCCTGCCAATAGGCAACCGGATCTTCATCGCCAGCGACATGGCACGCTTTGTAAACAAAGTCTTCGTAGTCAGACAAACTCATGTCCGCATCTTGGGCAAGTGAGTTTGTTGGGAACTCTGTCAACGTCCATTTGAGTTCGCCAGCCGCACTGCGACGCATATACGTTTCAGACAAAGACCGCGACGCTTGACGGACGGCAACCTGACGTTCGGTTGGAATAGCACTCAAGCGGCGGGTGTTTGTTGCCCCACCTAAGGCCATCAGAATGTCATAGTTTTCGTAATACATGGTCTTCGCTGGCGAAACATAACTCAGCTGGTCGGCATTGGCCGTTTTGAGAAAGATTTCTTCCATGTTTGGCGTAGACAGCATCACGTCTGGATGCCCGCCCGCTTTGAGCACTTCTGCGTAAACGGCTTCAATCAGCGGCGCAGCAGCCGTTCCAGCGCGGATCACAACCTTTTCTTTCGGTTGTACTTCCACGCCATATTCAACGAGGACACGAGCGAGTTTTTGAATTCTTGGATCAGACATAG
>JAHDBW010000338.1:1721-3550 GCA_020630175.1 Anaerolineales bacterium | reverse complement strand
GAGGCTGAATGTGTCATTCCTGAGTCTGGGCCTTGGCCGCCCTGCGCTACGGGTAAAAATGACGCGAGTCATAGCGCCAACGCTAACATCTCAGTCACGCCGCAACCCACCGCAGACTGGGCTTTGTATTATGCCCAACAAACGGCAACCGCCATCGCCCTACAGCCGGCAACTACCATTTCTGTCGCTGCCCTCATTTCCACGCCAGCCCAATCTTATGCCGCTGGAGGCACAGACGATGCGATTACTAGCCAAACGATCGCAGAAGCACCCACCGAAACAGATGTTGCCGATAAGCAAGCAGAACCAGTCAGTGGTTCTCAAGCAGAGGATCCTGTGGAAATAGCATCCGTTATAGAGCCAACGTTTACGCCAATGCAAATCCAAGTGCCTTTAGCAGACGTTGAACCTGCCCAAGAGCTCACAAATGCTGAGGCCATCGGCATTGGCGAATGGGTGCTACTTGGCACCTTCGCCGCTGGCAGCATTATGGCTTTTGGCATATTAGGTGGCATGGCACTGCGGAGCGTATTGCGCCGCGAAGCAGATTAGCGTTCATAAATTCTACGTATTTTGTAGTGCAGACAAGGTTAGAGCAAGGTATAATGCACTCGCTATATTGACAAGGAGGAACATATTCTATTATGGCAAGCGTAACTTACGATAACGTTGTAAAAAAATATGGTGATGTACAAGCCATCACCAACCTAAGTCTTGATATTCAAGACAAGGAATTCTTAGTGCTTGTAGGCCCATCTGGGTGTGGTAAATCTACCGCGCTACGGATGCTCGCTGGTTTGGAAGAAATCACAGCGGGGCAAATCCGCATTGGTGATCGCGTTGTGAATGACGTCCCACCAAAAGATCGCGACATCGCGATGGTATTCCAATCTTACGCACTCTACCCCCACATGACCGTGTACGACAACATGGCATTTGGATTGAAACTGCGCAAGATGCCAAAGAACGAAATCGATGACCGCGTAAAACGTGCTGCCGGCATGCTCGGTATTGAAGATCTGCTCAAGCGGAAACCAAAACAACTCTCTGGTGGTCAACGCCAACGTGTTGCTGTAGGGCGTGCCATTGTGCGTGACCCAAGTGTGTTCCTCTTCGATGAGCCACTCTCTAACCTTGATGCAAAACTACGTGTAGAAACACGGGCTAACATTACCCGCCTACACCAAGAGCTTGCCACCACGTTCATTTATGTAACCCACGATCAAGTGGAAGCAATGACCATGGCAACCCGTATTGTTGTGCTGAAAGACGGCATTTTGCAACAAATTGATACGCCACAAAACCTGTATGAAAAACCAGCCAACGTCTTTGTGGGCGGCTTCATCGGTTCACCAAGCATGAACTTCTTTGATGCAAAGATCAACAAAGATGGTGATAACCTCACCGTTGATGCAGGCGCATTTACCGTTGCAATTCCAGCCGAATTGAACGACAAGTACGGCAAATACGCTGGCAAAGAAGTAATCTTCGGCATTCGCCCAGAAGACATTCACGATCCTAACTTTGCACCGCCGGGCGTTATTCATGCGCCAGTTGATGCAAAAATCAACGTAACTGAACTGATGGGGAATGAAATCTTCTTGTATTTGAACAGTAACAATAAAGACTTCATCGCACGCGTAGACCCACGCACAAATGCCACCATTGGCGCAGACGTTGAAGTGTCATTCAACATGGCAAACATGCACCTGTTCGACAAAGCTACGGAAAAAGCACTCGTCTAATTCCACAAGTCGGACAATCACATTTAGCAAAGAAACGGGTAGACTCTATTGGTCTGCCCGTTTTTGTTTTACAAAGGATAGCGG
>JAHDBW010000338.1:0-1621 GCA_020630175.1 Anaerolineales bacterium | reverse complement strand
AGGATAGCGGCGAGTCGTTTCGTCTGCTTATCGATCTTCACGCGCCAAGCGCTCTGCTATCAACGATCAATTTTTATTTCAATTCTATGTCTAAAACCATTGTTACTGTTCTCGACGGCTGGGGACTTTCTCCACTGTCTCGCGGCAATGCCGTTGCCCAAGCCAATACCCCTAACTTCGATTATTTGTGGAGCAAAAGCCCGCGTACGTTTTTGAGTGCCCACGGCATGGATGTCGGTCTACCCGATGGCGCTATGGGCGGTTCTGAAGTTGGGCATCTCAATATTGGCGCTGGTCGCACAGTATTGCAAGATCTGGCATTCATCAACAGTGAAATTTTGAACGGTAATTTCTATGAAAATGCCATGCTCAGCAAAGCCATGCAAGCCACTACCGCCAACGGTGGCAAAATTCATCTTGTGGGGTTGTTATCGGATGGCGGCGTGCATAGCCATATTGGGCACCTCAAAGCGCTAGCCATTCTGGGCGAAAAGCTAGGTGCCGCCCCGCTGCAACTGCATGCACTGCTAGATGGTCGTGACGTGTTGCCACGCTCGGCGGCAACGTACTTTGCGCAAGTTGAAACGTTCCCGAATTTAGAAATTGCAACCGTCGGTGGCCGTTTCTACGCGATGGACCGCGATAACAATTGGGATCGTGTCAAGCAAGGGTATGACTGCATTTTCCATAATCAAGCGCCAAAAGCAAACTCTGCCATGGCCGGACTGGAAGCCTCTTATGCCAATGACATTAGTGATGAGCATGTATTGCCATATCGCCTAACCGATGCCGAACGCAACATCAACGATGGCGATTTAGTAATTGCCTTCAATTTCCGGGGCGACCGCATGCGGCAGCTAACCCGCACCATCATCGCGCCAGACTTTGACGGCTTTGATCGCGGCGTTGTGCCAAACGTCAACTTTATTGGGTTTACAAACTATGGGGATTTGCCAGCCTATGACTATCTATTTGATAAATCAGATGTCAGTGGCTCATTAGGTGAGCACGTCAGTAACCTTGGGTTTACGCAATTGCGCGCGGCAGAAACAGAAAAGTTCAATCACGTCACGTTCTTTTTCAATGGTGCAGTTGCCGATCCGTTTGAGAACGAAAACCGCTTGCTCGTGCCATCACCCAAGATCGCCGGTTACGATCAACAGCCAGAAATGAGCGCGGGGCCACTCACCGAGCAGTTTATCGCCCAACTAGGCAGTTTAGACCCCAAATTTGCACTCATCAATTTTGCCAATCCAGACATGGTTGGGCACACTGGTGATGTTGATGCCACCAAACGCGCTTGTGAATACGTTGACCAATGTATTGGCAAGATTGCAGAATATGCGCGCGCCAACGACTATTACTTTGTCGTCACAGCCGACCATGGCAACGCGGACCAAATGCTGGATCTTTCCACCATGTTCACCGACAACGAAAAGTCATGGACCGCGCACAGCCTAGCGCCAGTGCCGTTTATGATTGCCGCCCCAACCAGCGCCAAACGCGAGCTAATTTTGTCTAGCAAAGGCACGCTGGGCAACATTGCGCCAACGGTGTTGGACCTGATGGGCTTAGAAAAGCCAGTGCAAATGACCAAAGAGAGCTTGATTTCGAAAGGGAT
>JAHDBW010000337.1 GCA_020630175.1 Anaerolineales bacterium | reverse complement strand
CACAACAATGATTATCCTCATCCCGCTTTCGCTTACTAACACCATGCTACTGCTATGGCTCGCAGTCACCGTGCCGCTAAATGCCGCCCGGCGCACGGCTGGCGTATGGCTGGCAACGTTGGGATTGCTCGGCGGTGGGTTGTTTTTTGCCCGGCATACCCTGTTAGTCGCAAATGGCTATGCCGCTGGAATTGGCCTGGTCCAAACCCTAGACCGCGAAGTACTTACCCTTTGGAAAATCGGCTGGCTGGCTGTCGTGCTGCTACCGCTCGGCTGGCACCTGATGTTGTTATGGCACCGCAACAATCGCTTGCACATTGGCCGCGTTGGCTTGCTGATCTTTAGTCTCTGGGCGCTGATCATGTTGGCAACCACGGTCACCATTACAGACATCGTCCCGATTTTGTATCCGCGGACGATCCAATTTAGCGCCTTTTGGACGTACATCCCCTATGTAATTGGCCTGACGGCCTTGAATGTGTGGCACGCGCTGCAGCAGATGCGCCAACACGCAGCTGACCGTTGGCTGTTTGGCACTGCGGTGAGTATGCACTTGGTGAGTTGGGTGGTTTCTGTGGCGTTGTTGGGCGTCTTGATTGGGCTGTTCCCGCAACAGTTTGATAGCGTGCGTGGACCAGCTATTTTGTTTGATATCGACTATCCCATTGTGTTAGCAGATGGCGTTGTGCTGGCGTTACTAACGCTTGGCATTTTTTGTTTGGGGCAAGCGCTAGCAGTCAATGAAGCCTTCGCAGAGCGTCCGCTGCCGCGTTACGGCTTGCAACGGGAATGGCGCCGCATGGTGATCCTTGCGATTGGGTTCAGCGCTGTGGTTACTATCCCGCTGGCGCTGCGTGCACCAGCCATGATTGCCGTGCTCATCAGCGTGGCAATCATGGTGGCGTTCCACGCGCTTTCGACGTGGCGGGCACTTGGTGAGCAAGAGCGCTTTATTGACCGTTTACGACAATTTATTGGCACTGCCGCCCCGATTGATTTTGCACAGGCAGCCACTATCCCGCCTGCCAATACCAGCGCTTTGCGGATTTTTGCGCATGATATTTTGCAAACTGCGCATGTGGATGTGATCCCGCTTGGCAATGCGGCAACCTTACTCACAACGCCAGATACAACGGTAATTGCGCCCGCAACCTTAGCGCAGTTGGCAACGCAGCCAATTGTGCCCGTTTCAATCGCGCCCTTTGCGTGGGCGGTCGGTTTATATGCAGAATCGGCCCGGATTGGCGTGCTGTTACTTGGCGAACGGATGCACGGTGCGCAATATACGGCGGAAGAAATCCAGCTGGCGCGTGCGGTGGGGGAGCAGCGGCTCAATCAGCAAATGACGGCCGAAATTGCCCGCCGCTTGGTGCTGCTACAGCGCGAACATCTCACGCAACAACGCCTACACGATCCCCGCGTGCGGCGCTTACTGCATGATGACGTGCTGCCCACGCTACAGGCCGCTTTGGTGGAATTTAGCAGTGGCGATACCGCGCTAGGGATGCAAACGCTGACGCATGTCCATCAGCAAATCTCTGCACTGCTGCGCCAAATCCCAATTGATGTGGTGCCTGACCTAGCAGAACAAGGCCTCATTGCCACGCTCAAAGATTTGCTAGAACGTGATTTTCAAGACGTTTTTGAAACGGTCCAATGGGCGGTTAGCGATGCTGCCTTGTTATCGCAATTGCCAGCGCATGTTATTGAAATTCTCTATTTTGCGCTTCGTGAAGGGCTGCGTAACGCTAGTAAATACGGCGGCCCCAATATTGAAATTGGTGCCAAGCAAGATGCGCAAACGCTCACGCTGTGGCTGCTGGATGATGGCACGCAACCGGCGCGATCCTCAACCGGTGCCACAGCCGGGCTGGCGCTAAATAGTACGTTGTTAGCGGTTGTTGGTGGCCAACTGCAGTTGCAAACACTGGCCAATCCTGCCACACGCTTAGAAATCACGGTGCCACTAGCTACACTGCCTACGCAATAACGCTCTTTTTACAAAGTTGTGTAAAAAATAATTGACACTATGTATTTTTTACTTTACTATGTGTCTGTCAAGCTTTACCACAACAGCCGTGAGGCAAAATTCGTGAGGGGTCTATGTCTTTTCATCAAAAAAATGTAATGGTTACGTTCATCAGCTTTTCGCTGATCCTGCTTTTTCTTATCGTTCGTATTGGCTGGTTAGTCCAAACAGATAGTTTTACCGACTCTAAAGTCTTTTGGGTGTGGGGGATTGTGATTGTCTTAGCCACAGTCGTGACCGTCATCGGCATGATCATGACGCATATGGTTTCTGCGCTAAAAGAAACAATCGAACACGGGGAAGCCGACGAGTCGATTGACGACACCAAAGACGAACGTGACGAACGCATCGACATGCAAGGCACGAAGATCACCTACACAATTTCATCGGTGGGTGTCGCGCTGGCAATGCTGACTTATGTGCTCGGTCATCCGCCGTTGGTGTTGTTCACTGCCTTGATTTTTGTAGGCGTTATTAGCCAAGTTGTTGGCGATGCCACGCGCTTGGCCATGTACCGGAGCGGCTTCTAAATGGGCAAGCGTGGACCTAGTCGCATCAAAAATAACATTCGCACCTTGCGGTTTATGAATGGTGAGATGTCGCAAAAAGAATTGGCCAAACGCACTGGTGTGACGCGCCAAACCATCAATGCCATTGAAAGCGCAAAATATTCACCGACTTTGGAGCTTGCGTTTCAAATTGCTGAAGTGTTCGACTGTGGGCTAGAGGATGTGTTTTCTTATCAGGCGAAGTCAGACGTGGAATCAGACACATGATTGCAATAGAACAAACCATTCCAAAGCCGCGCCAACCGCGCAATTCGGATTGGCTGATTATTGGCAGCCTGTTGCTGCTTAGCCTTGTGCCGGCCTTAGCTGGGACAGCCCGCTTGGTTCAGTTAGCAGGCGGCGCGGAAGTGACGGCCCACAATGCCCGCTTTTTTATGCAGCCACTGCCTGTGGTTGTCCACATTATTAGCGTGTCGCTTTATTCGATGTTGGGCGCGTTTCAATTTGCCCCAAGCTTTAGACGGCACCGTGCGGCCTGGCATCGGAAGGCCGGACGCGTGCTCTGGGCGTGCGGCATGTTAGCGGTGCTCTCTGGCCTGTGGATGACGCATTATTACCCGTGGCCAGCAATGGATGGCATCCTCCTCTATTGGCAACGGATTTTCTTTGGTGGCGTGATGCTGGTCTCACTAGTGCTGGCTATTCTCAGTGCCCGCAAGCGCGATTTTCGCACACACGGTGCGTGGATGATCCGCGCTTACGCAATTGGAATGGGCGCAGGCACCCAGGTCTTGACACACCTTCCGTGGGTTTTATTTCCTGAGATCCAGGGCGAATTGAGCCGTGCCATTATGATGGGCGCAGGCTGGATGATCAACTGGCTTGTCGCGGAAGTCATTATCCTGCGTATGGAGTCTAAAGTGGTGGCGCACGCATAAAGCAATTGCGATCAGAGTACAAACTTAAATCAAAAACGGGCGCTCATTGAGCGCCCGTTTTGTTTAGTCTAGATCAAT
>JAHDBW010000336.1 GCA_020630175.1 Anaerolineales bacterium | reverse complement strand
GAGACGAAGCTCATTATCTCTGCGCCATCTCTCTTTTACTAATGCAAGCCTAGCGTTGCGTTCGGGTTTTCATGAATTGCCAAGCGATCGTGGATCCATTGACTGAGTTCATTCATGCCGGTTAGCTTTACAGGAATACCGTTCTTGCGGAAGCGCAGCACAACTTTATCGATTGCAGCGACGGCAGTGGCGTCCCAAATTTGTGAGGCGCTAAGGTCGATTGTGACTGATTTCAGTTCTTCGTTGGTGTCAAATGCGGCGAGGAAGTCTTCCACGCTCACAAAGTAAATTTGGCCGCTGACATAATAAGTGCGCATGCCCAAGGTTGGGTCTAGCTTACTTTCAACCTTGCTCCATTTTGCAACCTTACGGGCAAAGAAGAAACAGGCCAAGATTACACCTGCAAACACGCCATACGCAAGGTTGTGCGTAATGATAACGGTGAGCATGGTGGCTAACATAATGATTGTTTCAGTTGGCGGTTGAATGCGCATGCCAACGATGCTGCTCCAATCAAACGTGTTGATTGAAACCATGATCATAATCGCGACAAGCGCTGCCATCGGGATCATGCGGACAAAATCGCCAAAGACCAATAGCAATGCTAGCAAAAAGACACCCGCGCTGAATGTGCTCAAGCGTGTGCGGCCGCCACTGCCAACATTGATAATCGATTGGCCGATCATGGCACAGCCAGCCATCCCGCCAAAGAAACCGACAATCATATTGGCGATGCCTTGCCCGCGCATTTCGCGGTTTTTATTACTTGAAGTGTCTGTTGCATCATCCACAATTTGCGCGGTGAGCAGTGATTCAATCAAGCCAACCATGGCTAAGGCCAGTGAGAACGGGAAGATGATTTGCAGCGTTTCAAATGTAAACGGAATGCTTGGGATGAGGAACAACGGCAGCGTGCTTGGTAGTTCACCCATATCACCAACGGTGCGCAGACCGTTTAGCAAGGAGCCGTCTTGGCCCAAGAAGAACCAACCCGCGGTGATTACAATTAGCGCAACTAATGGCGATGGAACGGCTTTCACGACGCGTGGCAATAAGTAAATAATTGCCAACGCACCAAGCACTAATGGAATGAAGAGCGTTTGATTAGCGGCAAGTGCTTCGCGGAATTCAGGGAATTGCGCGGTAAAGATCAGATAGGCGAGGGCGTTTACAAAGCCAATCATCACGGCTTTTGGCACGTAGCGCATGTAACGGCCAAGTTTCAGTACACCGAAAATGTATTGCAGTACGCCACATAAAATAGATGCGGCAAGCAGGTATTGCAGCCCGGCTTCAGGCCCGTACTGCGCGATGAGCGGTTTCATCAAGAGTGCCATTGCACCCGTTGCAGCTGAAATCATTGCCGGACGGCCGCCAACAAATGCGGTTACAACTGAAATGATGAAGCTGGCGTACAACCCAACCTTTGGATCAACCCCAGCGATAATGCTGAACGCAATTGCTTCAGGGATGAGGGCGAGCGCTACCACTAAGCCGGAAAGCAAGTCTGGAACGACGTTGCTAAACCATTCGGCTTGAATAGTCTCGCGTCTGGATAAGGGTTGGGATACGGCCATGAAAGAATTCCTCTGTTTGTATGATCTGAAGGTTTCGTTACAAACGTTGGTCTTTCTCTCTGACTATGGTTTGCGAAACATCTCGGGTGCATTTTGCAATGCACGCAACCACTAAGTATATAGATGCGCTGCTATATGACTGAATGCTTTCGTGCCTGTAATTGGAAGTGTAAGTTGCAATATTGGGAGATTTGGAGGGTGAGTCCATCTTGCAGTTACCCAATATGGCGTTAGTTAGCTATCAAATTTTTGATTCACGATTAGTGTTCAAATCCACAAGACTGGTCAAGACACAACGTGTGCTCTGCTAACATCTAATATATTGAGAAGACGATTTAGACATTTTGCGCAGAGACTAATTTGATGAAGCAATATTTTGTTTATATCATGGCAAGTAAACGCAACGGTACGTTATATATTGGGGTGACAAACAATTTAGCGCGTCGTATTGCAGAGCATCACGCTGGTGAGGGGGCTGTATTTACGAAGCGATATGCGGTGACGCGTTTGGTTCATTATGAAATCACAGCGAATATTCACGATGCAATTGCGCGAGAAAAGCAATTGAAGAAATGGCGGCGTCAATGGAAAATCAATCTGATTGAAAAAGACAATCCCAACTGGCAAGACTTATCTGATGATCTTTTGTAAGACAATGGCTGCGGAAATATTTCTTTGCATTCTAAAGCCAAGAAATGTCATTCCCGCGAAGGCGGGAATCCACCTGATATGTTTGATGTGGCAGTAAATTTCTATGGGAGTAATGGCAATAGTTTCTAATACCTCATAGTGAGAACCAGTTTAGATTGAGACTTGAAGTGGATACCCGCCTTCGCGGGTATGACATTAATATGTGTAAGGCAAGACTGGTTTATGGTCGTCTAGACGTTAGATAGAATTACAAAAACCATATGAAAATACTCTTTATCGGCGGCAACGGCGTTATTAGCTCTGCTTGCTCTGAATTAGCAGTGCAGCAGGGACACGACCTCTATCTCCTAAAACGCGGTCAAACGACAACACGGCCTATCCCACCCGGCGCAACTGTGCTGTATGGCGATATCCGTGACGTCAACTCTGCCAAAGCCGCCTTGGCGGACCACACGTTTGATGTGGTTGTGGATTGGGTCGCGTTTGCACCTGAACATATTGAGACAGACCTAACACTTTTCCAAGGCAAGGTTGCGCAATACATTTTCATTAGCAGCGCCTCGGCGTACCAAACACCACCGCAACGCTTACCAATTACTGAAGAAACGCCGTTGCACAACCCTTACTGGCGTTACTCGCGGCAGAAGATTGCTTGCGAAGACCGACTAATGGCGGCGTATCAAACTGACGGTTTTCCCGTAACAATAGTGCGCCCCTCGCATACGTACGACCAAACAAAGGTGCCCATGATTGGGCGCTATACCGCGTTAGATCGGATGTTGAAAGGTAAGCCGGTGGTGTTGCATGGGGATGGCAGTTCATTGTGGACGTTGACCCATCACCGTGATTTTGCAAAGGGCTTCAATGGCTTGCTGGGCAACGCAGCGGCAATTGGTGAGGCTGTGCATATTACCTCTGATGAGTGGCTGACATGGACGCAAATTTATGAAGCGCTGGCAGATGCGGCAGGCGTAACGCCGCGAATTGTGTATTTACCATCGCGGATCATTCATGCTTATGATCATGAAGTCGGCGCGACCTTGCTGGGTGATAAAGCAAATAACATGCTTCTTGATAACAGCAAGATCAAGCGTCTAGTGCCAAGCTATGAAGCGACTATTCCCTTTACAGAAGGCGCAAAAGAGATCGTCGCGTGGCATGCTGCTGATGTTGCAAGGCAGGTGCTAGATCCGAAGTGGAACACGTTATTGGATGACTTAGTGCATAAATATCAGTTGATTGTTCCGTTTGAGTAATGATCAAAATGACTGTGGAGACAGCGCATGGCAAAACCTAAATATAATCCTGATCAGCAAGATAAATTAGA
>JAHDBW010000335.1 GCA_020630175.1 Anaerolineales bacterium | reverse complement strand
ATGATGTTGCGCCACAGCTTCAACCTCGAAACGGAAGCCGCCGCTGTAGAAGCCGCTGTCGATAAAACCATCGGCGCTGGCATCCGCACCATCGACCTCAACTGGGGTGGTGAAGGTTCTGTTGGCACGCGCCAAATGGCACACGAAATCGTTAGCCGCTTATAGGCGGCTAGTTTGTTAGTAGGTTGGTGGGGTGGTTGGCTTATAAGAACGACCCCACCAACCCACTAGCCAACCACCAAACCACTCAACTACCCTCCTTCTCCATGCTAAAAGTTTCCTTTCAAGGCGCACTTGGTGCCAATTCAGACGCCGCCGCGCGCTTACACTTTCCAGACCAATCTATTGAAACCGTCCCTTGTGAACGCTTTGTAGATGCCTTTGAGCTTGTTGCCAATGGCAGCGTTGATCGGGCGATGATCCCGATTGAAAACTCAACCGCTGGGATTGTGTACCGTCCGTACGATTTGCTGCAAGAGTATGATCTGCACATTGTCGGTGAGCGCTACCACCATGTCGAACATTGCCTGATTGGGCAACCCGGTGCCAAGATGGCTGATATTACTGCGGCCAAGTCGCATTATCAGGCGTTGGCACAGTGTCGGCAGTATTTAGGGTCGCGCAATATCGATATGGTCGAAGCGTTTGACACCGCTGGGGCCGTGGAAGAAATTGCCAATGATCCGGCGAAAGATCCAACCGTTGCCGCAATTGCGCCAGAATTGGCCGCTGAAATTTATGGCATGCAGCTCTTGCAAGTGGGCATCAATGATTCCGCACATAATTACACGCGCTTCATTGAACTAGCCCGCGAGCCGCACCCAGTTCCAATCGAAACACCAGCAAAAACCTCAATTGTGTTCTCTTTTGAAGAAAATAAGCCCGGTAACTTGTTCTGGGTCATGGGGGCTTTTGCCAGCCGTGAAATTGACCTTTCAAAACTAGAATCGCGGCCTAAACCCGGCAAGCCGTTCCAATATATGTTCTACGTGGACCTTATTGGCAACGCTGCCGATCAACGCTGTATCAATTCCCTCAACCAAGTGCGCGAAATGGCCTCTGACCTGCGCGTGCTCGGGACTTACGCGCGCGGCGAATTTCAAGCGAGCGCTTAGCACACCAAGAGTAACTGTCTGATGCCAAACTTTGATGAAATTATCAACCGTGAATACACAAACTCTGCCAAGTGGGATGGGCGCAAAGTAGGCTGGACATTTGATACCTGGCAGCGTACCTACCCCAGCTTGCACGGGGAAGAGGCCATCATTCCCATGTGGGTGGCCGATATGGACTTTGCCGCGCCGCAGGTGGTGCGTGATGCGCTCATGGAACGCCTACAACATCCAATTTATGGCTACACCATCACACCGCCTAGCTATTTTGAGTCGGTGTGCAATTGGATGAAAACCCGCCAAGGGTGGCACTGTGAACCAGACTGGATCTTGCCACACGCCGGGATTGTGCCTGCCTTTCACTTCGCTGTTGCGGGGCTGCTTGAAGCAGACGAAAAAGTCGTCATTCAGCCGCCGGTCTACTATCCGTTTAGCTACGCCGCCGAACGCCATCAGCGTGAATTGCTAGAAAATACGCTTATTTACAAAGACGGTGCGTACGAAATTGACTTTGCCGACTTTGAAGCCAAGTGTGCCGACCCCAAAGCCAAGCTATTTATTTTGTGTCATCCGCATAACCCAGTTGGGCGCATTTGGAGCGAGGCCGAGCTTATCAAAATGGGCGATATTTGCACCAAGCACGGTGTCATTATCTTGTCCGATGAAATTCACAGCGACCTGATTATGCCGGGGCAAGACTTTGTCTCATTTGGCGCACTAACGCAGTTCCGTGACAACGTGATTATTGCCAACGCCGCCTCTAAAACGTTCAATTTGGCCGGGCTAAAAAGCTCTAACGTGATCATTCCAAATGAAGCGTTGCGCACAAACTATCAAACGTACGTCACCAATCACGCGGCAGAGCGGGTCAATCTGTTTGGCATCATCTCTACCGAAGCGGCCTACAATCACGCTGGCCCGTGGCTAGATGAACTGATGGTCTATTTGAAGGGCAACCTTGACCTATTCGAAGCGTTCATCGCCGAGAAATTACCGCAGCTCAAGGTCGTTCCGTGCCAAGGCACCTACCTCGTGTGGGTTGACTGCACCGCACTCGGCCTAGACCGGGACGCGCTAGATGATCTATTCATCGAACAAGCCCGCGTCTATCCAGACGAAGGCCACATCTTTGGCGACGCTGGCATCGGCTTTATGCGCTTCAACCTTGCTTGTCCGCGCAGTATTTTAGAAGAGTCACTACATCGGATTGAAAAAGCAATTAATGCGTAGTACGTAATCCGTATCTCCGTTGGTGCTGAACTACAGTTGCGTCGCAAAACTCTGGCAGTCTAAGAAGCAATACGCATTACACCTTACGAATTAGCATGACTCCACCCTTAATCACAACTTCCATCCCCGGCACCATTGGCCACGAAGTGGTTGCGCTACGCATTCCACGCATTGTGGCTGAGATGATTGCCGAAAACGACTTTTCAACTGAAGTTGTAGTCAAGCTCAACGCCTTGGTTGAAGAAAGCCAAACGGGCACCATCCAAGCGGATGAATCTGATCCGTGGAACCCAGCGCAATATGCGGGGAAAACTTGGCATGATGTGCCGTTTTACTGGGTGGAATCGTGGTTTTATCACCGCGTGCGGACCATTGTGGGGGCGGATGTCGATCCGTTTGCCGTCAAGAAACGCAAAGAGTGGCACGCTGCACTGCCGTTCATCGCACAAACGCTGACCACTGCACCGCTGACAGAAGAAAGCTTTACCAGCCTGCTGCACGCCTCACTGTGGGGCAATCGCTTTGATCTGAGCCACGCCATGTCGCAGCCGATTCATGCTGAGACCGACAATACAAATTTATTGTTAGTGGATGACACGGCCGCCGTTTGGCAGCATTTACAAGTCAAGGGCAGCAATCGCGTTGCCGTGCTTGGCGACAATTGCGGCGCAGATTTAGCCGGTGATTTGCTGCTTATCGATCATCTCTTCCAAGGCGACCTAGCCCATAGCGCCATGATTTGGCTCAAAAACGAGCCGTTCTACATTTCGGACGCCATGATCAAAGACATTGTGGTCGCCCTCGAAGTATTCGACGCCGCTGAAGATGCCGCCACGCGGGAGTTCTCCGCTCGCATCCGCACTTACCTCAAGCAGCGCCGTTTGATTTTGCGTTCGCATCCGTTCTTTACCTCACAGCACTGCTACGACGCATTGCCAGAGCAACTCGCCAAAAATCTAGTTGGGTTTGACCTGACCATTGTCAAAGGGGATTTGCACTACCGCCGCCTTTTACAAGACCGCGACTGGCCGGTAGACACCGCCTTCCAAGACATTGTCAAAGATTATCCAGCGCCGCTGGTGGCCTTGCGCACGCTAAAATCCAACGTGATTGCAGGCATTACGCAAGATATGGCAACACAGTTGGCTACTGAAGACAAAGACTGGCTCATTAACGGAAAACGCGGAACCATCCAGTTCCGCGCGTAGTTCAC
>JAHDBW010000334.1 GCA_020630175.1 Anaerolineales bacterium | reverse complement strand
ACCTGTCACCTGATACCTCTCACCTCCGTCTCTCTGTTATCATTTAGAGACACTGTCAATCAAAACCACTTAAAAAAAAAACACCTCCCAATCGTCATGCCCCCTAATCAGCCGAACGCTTCACAAAAGATGGAAGGCGTTGTTGAACGGATCACATTTTTCAGTCAGGAAAACGGATATACCGTGATGCGCGTCAGGCCGACGACGTCGGTTAATGCGGCGTTTTTGAGTCGGGACGGGCTGATTACCGTGGTGGGCAGCATGCCACAAGTGGCAACGGGTGAAAGCTTACGGCTGAGTGGCAGTTGGCAAACGCATCCCAAGCATGGCAAGCAGTTTGCGGCGGATATTGTGGAACAAATTCTGCCTGCCAGCACGGAAGGCATCAAGCGTTATTTGAGCTCTGGGTTGGTGCGTGGCATTGGCCCCAAGATGGCGGAGCGCATTGTTGAGAAGTTCGGCGAGGACACGCTCGACATCATCGATACGCAGCCGGACCGTTTACGGGAAGTGCTCGACATGGGCGCGAAACGCGTGGCTTTGGTCAAGAGCGCGTGGCAAGAACAAAGCGCCATCCGCGAGATCATGATCTTTCTGCAAGGTCATAAAATCAGCACTAGCTTAGCGGTCAAAATTTATAAACACTACGGTGCCGAAGCGGCCAGCGTGGTCACGGAAGATCCGTATCGGTTGGCGCGTGATGTGTGGGGCATTGGCTTCCGCACGGCGGATCAGATTGCGCAAAATCTGGGCTTACCGGCGGACGATCCATCGCGCATTGAGGCTGGCATTGGGTATACCCTGAATATGCTCAGCAATGAAGGCCATGTGTACGCGCCAGAAGACGCGCTCGGCGAAAAAGCGGCCGAGCTGCTTGGCGTGACTGCTGAACATATTGAAGCCGGTCTGCTGCGCATGGGCAGTAATGACATTGTGCAGCAAGAGACTTTGCAATACGAAGTTACGACGGAAAGCGGCAGCGCGGTGCGCGAAGAGAACGCCGTTTATCTGACGCCGTTTTATTACGGTGAAGTGGGTGCGACCGGACGCTTTTTACAACTGGCCGAAACCAGCGCCTCACGCCTGCAGCCGATCCGCAATACGCCGTTTGCGGTGCTGATGCAACAAATCAAGCTGGATATTGACCTTTCAGACGAGCAAGCCGCAGGTGTGCAACGCGCCCTGACTCACAAGGTTTCGGTGCTGACGGGTGGACCGGGCACTGGGAAAACGACCTGTTTGCGGGCCCTGATTGAAATTCTGGTCAAGACCAACCACACCTTTGCCTTGGCCTCCCCCACCGGCCGCGCTGCCAAGCGTTTGTCTGAGGCCACCGGCCAACCGGCGCAGACCTTGCATCGCTTGCTGGGCTTTTCGCCCGATGGTGGCTTCAAGCAAAATGCAGACAAGCCGCTAGACGTGGACATGCTCATCATTGATGAGGCCAGTATGCTCGACCTGCTGCTGACCAATAACATGCTCAAGGCCTTGCAAGCGGAAACGCACCTGCTGTTGGTGGGCGATATTGATCAGTTGCCGTCGGTAGGCGCGGGTGATGTGCTGGGGGATGTGATCCGTTCTGGCGTGGCGGCGGTAACCAATCTGACGCAAATTTTCCGGCAGGCACAAGGCTCGCTGATTATTACGAACGCGCACCGCATCAACAAAGGCGAAATGCCGCAGTTGAAGACCAAAAATCAGCAGGATTTCTTTTTATTCAACATTGAGGACCCAGAAGAGGTTGCCAACTGGGTGGTGGATATTACCAAGTCGCGCATCCCCAATAAATTTGGCATTCCGACGGACAAAATCCAAGTGCTGTCGCCAATGTATCGCGGGGCGGCGGGGGTTGCTAATCTCAATCAGCGGTTGCAAGCGGCGCTCAATCCACCGGGCAAGCCGGAACGCCTAATTGGCGGCACGCTGTTCCGCGTGGGCGACCGGATTATGCAAACCCGCAATAACTACGATAAAGACGTGTTCAATGGCGATATTGGGCACGTGGTGCAGATTGACGGCATGTCGGCCACGCTTGATGTGCAGTTTGAAAAAGAACGCGTACAGTACGACTGGCTAGAAACCGACGAGCTGGCGCATGCCTATGCCATCTCGGTGCATAAGTCGCAAGGCTCAGAGTATTCCGCGATTGTGTTACCCGTCATCACGCAGCATTACATGATGCTGCAACGCAACCTGATCTACACCGCCATCACGCGGGCCAAACAATTATGCGTGCTGGTGGGAACGCCCAAAGCGCTCAACATGGCCGTCCGCAACAATAAGATTTCAGAACGCTACAGCGGCTTGGAAACGCGGCTCAAAGGCTTGAACCGTGGCAATGGCGGGAGTAAGGTGAGTGGAGGCGAACAGGGGACGCTTTTCTAATTGTTATTGGTTAATGGCTAGCCGCTATTTGTTATTCGTGCGCTATGGCTCACAATAACAACTAACCAATAAGCAATAACAAATAGCTGCTACTCCGCAATCGGCATCGTGAAGAACATGGTTGTGCCAACGCCGGGTTCGCTTTCGACCCAGATTTCGCCGCCGTGCATTTCGACGAGCATTTTGACAATCACAAGGCCCACGCCGGTGCCAGCTTTGGACTGGACGGCGCTGTTGTCGGCGCGGAAGAAGGGCGTGAACAGTTGGCGCTGCGTGTCTAGATCAATGCCAATGCCAGTATCGGCCACGGACACTTGCACCACTTTGCCCGCATCTTGCGCGTGCACCACAATTTGCCCACCTTCTGGCGAGTATTTGATGGCATTGCTAATGAGGTTGGTAAAAATCTGACCCAGCCGCAGCGGGTCGGCGGTGACCGCTGGCAATTCTTCACTGACCCGCATTTGCAGACCAATTTGGCCGTTTTGAATATTTTCGTACAACATGGTGACGGAGTCGTACACCACTTCGTGCAGCCGGACGCTTTCGGGCTGTAACGATAGCCGCCGCGCTTCAAGCTTGGCGAAGATATCCATGTCTAGGATCATGCGTTGCAGCCGATCCATGCCGCGTAACCCAGCCTTGAGCAGCTTCTTTTGCTTTGGCGTGACATCGCCCGCTAGCCCATGTTCTAACATCTCTAAATAGCCGCGCACGGTAGACGCTGGCGTCGATAGATCATGCGCAATGAGCGAGAGCAGTTGTAACCGCGCGTTATCGCGGCGTTCAAATTCATCTTGCAGATGTTTGAATAACTTTTCTTCAGCGGTAGCAGGGGATTGGGCAGTCATTGAAATCATTTTATAACAATTCTGAGATGGGACGAAATGGTGGGCAGCGGGTGGCGCATAGAAATGAAAGAAGCATGGAACGCCTTGGCGGTGTTGCGCCAAATGGAGTGGTTCGGCCCAACGAAAAGCACGTGTGAAACAAGATGGAGGTAACCATACAGGTGCCAAGACGTTCCAACGCTTCACCCAATTACATTGCAGGTTCTATGCCGCACAGTGTGAATCTGGGTGCAGATTCCAATGTGGATGAATATTTGCGATTTTCTTGCATTTCAACCCATGCAAGTGATATCATTTAGCTCGCTGTGGGTCTGTAGCTCAGTGGTAGAGCAGGTGACTTTTAATCACTTGGTCGGGGGTTCGACTCCCTCCAGGCCTAC
>JAHDBW010000333.1 GCA_020630175.1 Anaerolineales bacterium | reverse complement strand
AAGAATACGCCTGCTAACACCGACATCAACAGCGGTAATAACACGAGGTACATCACCGTGCGGCGCTTGAAGACTTGGCTGTAAAGCATCACGCTTTTGATATCTACCATGGGGCCAAATACGAGGAACGCCAGAATTGAGCCGCTGCTGAAGCCAGCGAACCCTAGCGCAACAAACGCGTCTACCGTTGAACAAATGGAAAGGATTACGGCGAGCGCAATCATAATTAGCACTGGCAAGAGCGGCCCATTGTTCAGCTGGCGTAGAAATTCTTGCGGAACAAGCGTCTGCATTAGCGAGGCAAGGGTTGTGCCTGCCACTAAGTAGCGCCCCATTTCAAAGAATTCGTCCCCAGCAATTAAGATCGCGCCGGTGATCTTTTCACGCAGTGAGGTCTTTTTACGGTCGACGGTACGAATTTCATTTTCTAACAAATCTGGCAATGATGCTGCTCGGACAACTTGCGATGGGTCTTTTTCAACAGAGAATATAAGACCTGTAACAAGCGCAATTGTAAAGCTTAGGCCAAAACGCCAGTAAAGCATTGGGCCAAATCCGTAGGCGTTGGCAGTACTGGCTAGCACAATTGGGTTGAGTACCGGCGCGGCCAATAAGAACGTAATCCCGATTGAAATTGGCATCCCCTTGCGGAACAAGCGCCGCGTTAGTGGCACAACGCCACATTCACAGACAGGGAAGAAGAAGCCCATAAATCCCCCGGCGAGTGCCCCCAACAACACGTTGCGCGGCATCAGGGCGATCAGATCTTCTTTACTGACAAAAACTTCTACAATGCCAGAGGCCAGCGTGCCGAGTAGCAAGAATGGCGCAGCTTCAATAAAAATTCCCAAGAAGATCGTGGCAAACGTTTGGATGCGGTCGCCAACCACAGCAAAACGGCTGCCAGGATCAAGGGTATATAGCCAGGCACCCAAAAGCGTAACAAGTGCTAGGCTTATAAGTAAGATTTGGATGGGGGAGAGTCGTTTTTTAACTGCCATTGTGTCAATTATAGGCAAGAAAGATTAGCTTAGGATGCATAGTTCCCTACAGTTGCCCATTTCATCTTGCACGCAACGGACTGTTCATTTTACGCCCAGCACCGCATTGCATGGCGTGTCGAACGGCTGCTTTCTAAAAAAACACCAAAACAGCGGTGTTAAGTGCCAGTTTCAGATTGCGGCACACTCTAGACTATAAACGTTCAATTTCTTTTGATGATAGCGAATTGGCGTGGCTAAATCGCTATCGTCTTGGGTTTTGAATAACGCTAGCCTGTATTTATCGGATAACGTAAGTTAACTTACGTCTTCATCGTCTGCAAAACGTAGCAATGCTACAGAACGCTGCGCACACGCTGTGCGGCAAGCTTCGGGCTGCTACGCTAAATTACACACGCAAAGGAATATTTATGACACTTTCTGCTGAACAAACAAAAATAAAAGTTGCCACGTGGAGTCAGTTGGCAGATCGCGATCCACAGTACGCGCTAGTGGCAAATGTAGACTTAGTGGTTGTGCGCTATGACGATGACGTCTCCGTTTTATATGGCCGCTGTTTACATCGCGGGGCGCTTCTTTCTGATGGGCATGTTGCTGGTGATAACCTGATTTGTGGCGTCCACAATTGGGACTATCGCGTTGATACCGGGATCAGCGAATACGACAACTCAGAAGTGTTAGATAAGTTCAACGCTTGGATTGATACCGCCGCTGATGCGGTCTATGTAGATGAGGCTGAAATTGCGGCTTGGCATGCTAAACATCCACAGGCTTACAATCGTGATGCATACCTTGGGCTGTACGCAGACTTCACTGGCACAGCCGATGAACCCCACAATAAATATATTCAAAAAATTGCCAAAGCTGGCTTAGAAAAAGTGCCCCATCACGGGTTTGGCTCCTCAATGGGCATTTCCCGCCTAGAGCTACCAAGTTGGGATGATATTCAGTTGGTAACCGGCCAAATGGCGCGCCGCCCGCTGTTAGAGGATGTGGCCGTTAGCACCAAGCTTGTGATTGGGCCGAATGCCAAAAAGCCTTTATCACTTGATATCCCTTTGTTTGTGAGTGATATGAGCTTTGGCTCGCTTAGCGAAGAGGCCAAAGTTTCTTTGGCAATGGGCGCTGAAATGGCCGGGACTGGCATTTGCTCTGGTGAAGGCGGTATGCTGCCAGAAGAGCAAGCGGCAAACTCGCGCTATTTTTATGAATATGCCTCTGGCAAGTTTGGCTTTAGCTGGGATAAGGTTGCCAAGGCGCAGGCGTTCCACTTCAAAGGCGGCCAAGGCGCAAAAACTGGCACGGGCGGCCACTTACCGGGCGAAAAAGTCAAAGGCAAAATTGCTGAAGTTCGGCAACTGCCAGAAGGACACGCCGCAGTGAGCCCGCCAACGTTTGATGACCTTATTACAGCGGCAGACTATAAGGCGTTTGCGGATGAAGTGCGGGCAAAAACGGGCGGTATCCCGATTGGGTTCAAGCTTTCTGCGCAGCATATTGAAGCCGATATTGATTTTGCGCTGGCAGCAAGCGCCGACTACATCATTCTTGATGGGCGCGGAGGCGGTACAGGGTCGGCACCGAATATTTTCAAAATGAACATCTCTGTTCCAACTATTCCAGCCTTGGCGCGGGCGCGACTGCACCTCGATAAAATTGGCCGAACCGACATCACGTTGATTGTTACCGGCGGCTTACGAACCGAGTCTGACTTTGTCAAAGCGCTGGCTTTAGGTGCGGATGGCGTGGCGGTTTCAAACTCTGCAATGCAAGCGATTGGGTGCGTGGGGATGCGTGCTTGCCATACCAATAATTGCCCAGTGGGGATTGCTACCCAAAAAGAAGACCTGCGCTATCGGCTGAAGATTCGGCAGTCAGCCATCCAGTTGAAGAACTTCTTTGAAGTGAGCGTGCATCTAATGCAGGTGCTAGCCCGCGCCTGTGGGCACGACTCGCTCAGCGGGTTTGATAAGCAAGACCTGACCACGTTCAAACGCGATATGGCCGACCTGACCGGGATTGACTACGGCGGTGTTTGGGGCAGATAGCCTGCGCATTTGGGCGGCATATTTAAATAAAAAAGCACTTATCTTTCGGTAAGTGCTTTTTTTATTTACGTGTTTTGAAGCTTAGCCTAAGTGTTTATCAAACGCTTTAGCAAGCTTTTTCTTTGGCATAAAACCGGATGTTTTTTCAACAGGTTTGCCATTTTTGAACAGCATCAACGTTGGTACGCTCATCACCATATAGCGCATTGCGATGTCTTGCGCTTGGTCAATATCGATCTTGCCAACTTTCATTGTGCTGGCATTGTCTGATGCGTAATCTTGGACGATGGGTGCAAGTTGCTTGCATGGCCCACACCACGTTGCAGAGAAATCAACCAAAACTGGTTGATCTGAGTTTAGTACTTCATTCTCGAAATTTTTACTAGTGAATTCTGGTAACTTTGCCATGTAGATTCCTCTAATTATTGATTGATTTGCCTAGTAGACGTCTTGTTAGCGCGAAGTCTTACTTCTGATACTAACGTAATTTTGCGGTTAGCAAAAACGTTTACTGATCTAGATCAAATTCATCTCGAATTTCACCGACAATTTCTTCAACCAGATCTT
>JAHDBW010000332.1 GCA_020630175.1 Anaerolineales bacterium | reverse complement strand
CGAAACGGTTGTCTGCGCCTGTCGAAGGCAAATTGCTAGTTAACCTGAAATCTGGATAAGGTGACAACCCAATTTAGCATAGGCCGCACGGGGCTAAAGCCACCGTGCTAGTTGCTATGTGAAGCCCTCTGGGCTAAATCGTTAGAAATTTACCGATTATTGAGATGCGGCAGCCGTTATTTCTTCGCGTTTGTAGCCGAAGGGCTTTACACAATGAGTAGCGTCGTGGCTTCAGCCCGATGCGGCCTCATCATAAACGAGCAGTATTATCCAGAACTCAGCTTCTCTAAGTTAGAGATGTTCCTTTATAGAGGCGGCAGACTTTTTATTCATACCGGGGGTTTGGAGCAGTTCGGTCATTGTGGCGTTACGAATGCCATCAATTGAGCCGAATTTCTTGAGCAGTGACTTGCGGCGTGATGGGCCAATGCCGGGAATTCCGTCTAGCTGTGAGGCCAGCCCTTGTTTTGAACGCTCTTTGCGATGCGCTGCTAATGCGAACCGGTGCGCTTCGTCACGAATGCGTTGCACCAAGAACAATGCTTGTGAGCGGCGTGGCAGCATAATCGGCCGTTTGTGATTCGGAATAAATAATTCTTCGTGTTGCTTCGCCAGCCCGGCCAGTACGATGCGGTCAGTCAGGTGGAATTCTTGTAACACTTCATAGGCAACCCCCATCTGCCCCTTGCCACCATCCACAATGAGAAGTTCTGGTAAGCGGGCAAATGATTCGTCTATTTTTTCACCGGGGCCAAGTTCATCGCGTTTGGCAAGTGCATCTTGCCAGCGCCTGAAGCGCCGCGTGAGCGCCTCCCGCATACTTTCAAAGTCATTCGGACCCACAACTGTTTTGATCTTGAAGCGCCGATAATCTTTCTTAGACGGCACGCCTTGATGAAAGACCACCATGCTGGCGTAGGAGTTGGTGCCTTGTGTATTCGAAACATCGTAGCACTCAAGCCGGCCGGGCGGCGTGTCCATATTGAAGGCTTTCTGTAGCTCAGCAAGCGCGGTCTCTTGCTTGTGCGTGTCAGCATCCCACTGAGCGCGCAGCGTAGACAGAATCTCGGTGGCGTTCTCAGAGGCCATGTTGACCAAATCACGCTTCTTACCGCGCTGCGGCACGTGCAGCGAGACTTTTTTGCCGCCGCGCTGATCCTTGAGCCATTCTTCAATAATCTGCCCTTCAGCAATCTCGTTTGGCAACAGCACCTCTGGCGGCACATTGCTGGCTTCGTGATAGAACTGCTTCACGAACGCACTCATGACTTGATCGTCATCCTCTTCGGCAGCGCCTTCCATTACAAAATAATTGCGCCCAATCAGCTTACCGCCCCGAATAAAGAAGACCTGCACACAGGCGTCATTTCTATCCCGCGCAAAGGCGATGACGTCCGAATCGGTTTGGGTGCCGCCAACCACGCGCTGTTTTTCTACCACGCGCTGGAGCGCCACCATCTGGTCACGTAAAGCTGCGGCGCGCTCAAACTGTAAGCTCTCGGCTGCGGCTTCCATCTTGCGCTGAATATCTTTAATGATGTGATCCGTCCGTCCGTGTAGAAAATCACACAGATCTTGAATCATGGCGCGGTATTCGGCCTTTTTGGTGACCCCAATACAAGGGCCATTGCACAGCTTGATATCGTGATAGAGGCAGGCGCGCTCATCTTGGCCGGTGATGACCCGGTCGCAGGTGAGGTATGGGAAGGCTTTGCGCAGAATATCTAGGGTTTGGTGCACTGCCCAAGCGCTAGTGTATGGCCCAAAATAACGCGACCCATCTTGCACCATGCGGCGTGAAACGTGCACCTTCGGAAAATCATCTTTCCAAGTGACCTTGATATACGGGTAACGCTTGCCATCTTTCCAGCGCACGTTATAACGCGGCTTATGCTTTTGGATGAGGTTGTACTCAAGCAGCAACGCCTCTAGCTCGCTGGGCTGCACAATCCACTCGATATGGTCAATGCGCCGCACGAGTTCGCGTGTTTTGCCACTGTGATTCGCAGACGCATGAAAATACGATCGCACACGGTTGCGCAGGTTGATGGCCTTACCAACGTAGATGATAGTGCCCTCGGCATTTTTCATCAGGTAGCAACCGGGTTTGGTTGGCAGGGTATCTAAAATGGGTTGAAGCTTTTCTTTTGCTGGCATAACGGTCTATACATTATATGCCTCTGAGTCAAACGGTGGGGATTTAATATAACAAGGTGATTGGTGTTGGCACCATTTTATCGAGGGCGAATTTGGGTCACATTATCGCGATTGGCGTTGCAATTGGGTATTCAGTACACAATTTTGCCTGCCGCTTCTGTTAACATCTCGTCTAATTTCTAAAATATCCTTGATCAATGGGCGGTGGTGTCTTAGTATTATTACTTGAACGGATTATTACGATAATCCTGGAAAAAAGAAGTTCATAACATTTGGAGAAGAACTATGAAATTGAACAAGTTTATCTTGTTGCTAAGCGCGTTTGTGCTTAGCGCATTTGTACTCGTTGCGTGTAGCGGCGAAGCACAAGATGCAGTAAACGAAGCTGTACAAGAAGTAGCGGAAGATGTGGCAGAAGTCGCAGAAGACGTTGCAGACAGTGCAGCAGGCGATGAAGCTGAAGCTGATGATGCAGCTATCAAAGTTTGTGAAGTCACCGACGTTGGTGGTATTGACGACAAAAGCTTCAACGCAACCGCATGGGCAGGTGTCCAACAAGCTGAAGCAGACTTGGGCGTCGAAGGTAAATACCTAGAAAGCCAAGCGCAAACAGACTACGAAAAGAACATCAACGCTTTCATCGAAGAAGGTTGTGACCTGATCGTAACCGTTGGCTTCTTGCTTGGCGATGCAACTGCAGCTGCTGCAGAAGCAAACCCAGATCAAAAATTCTCAATTATTGACTTTGCATACGATCCTGGCTTCGACAACGTTGTTGGCCAAGTTTACGCTATCGATCAAGCTGGCTTCCAAGCTGGTTACATCGCAGCTGCAGCGTCAAAAACTGGTGCAGTCGGTACCTTCGGTGGTATCAACATTCCACCAGTAACCGCATTCATGGACGGTTACGTTTATGGTGTGAACTACTACAATGAAGAAAACGGCACAGACGTGCAAGTTCTTGGTTGGGACGTAGAAGCACAAGATGGTCTCTTCACCGGTAACTTTGATAGCACCGATGATGGCCGTGCATTTGCAGAAAGCCTAATGGACGAAGGCGCTGACGTTATCTTGCCAGTTGCTGGTCCTGTAGGTCTTGGGTCTGCTGCTGCAATCCAAGAACGTGGCGACGCATGGTTGGTTGGTGTAGACACCGACTGGACCGTAAGTGCTCCTGAATATGCAGACGTCATTTTGACCAGCATCATGAAGCGCATGGACAGCTCAACGTTCGGCGTAATTGAAAGCGTTGCAGACGGCAGCTTTGCTGGCGGCCTGTATGTTGGTAACTTGGAAAACGGTGGCGTTGGCGTTACCGCTCCTGCAATCGACGTTCCTGGCTTGGAAGCTGTAACCGCTGGCATTATCGCTGGTGAAATTGCAACCAACCCTAGCATGATGATGGACGACGATATGAGCAACATCGTAGATGAGCTCGTATGTGAAGACGCAATTGGTTGTGT
>JAHDBW010000331.1 GCA_020630175.1 Anaerolineales bacterium | reverse complement strand
GCGAATTGACTGCATCAGTTGACGCTGCTTTGAACGCAATGGAAGCAGACGGCACCCTAGACGCACTCTTCGCAACTTGGTTCGTAACCGATGAAGAAGAAGGTGGCGACGATGCTGCAGCTGAAGAAGGCGAAGGCGAAGCAATGGCAGCTGGCGACGGCGCAGGCTTCGTAGCAGCAGCTATGGCTGGTGAATATGATGGCACCGTCGTTACGATGATGGGTCCATTTGTAGACGCAGACGAACAAAAATTCCTCGACGGCATCGCTGCATTCGAAGAAGCAACCGGTATCGACATTCAATATGAAGGTACCAAAGAATTTGAAGCCACCATTGGTGTGCGTGTAGAAGCTGGCGATGCACCTGACATTGTTGACTTCCCACAACCAGGTCTACTGGCTAACTTCGTGCGCCAAGGTGCAGTAGTTGACCTAAACGACCACTTCAGCCGCGAATTCATGGAAAGCCGCTATATCGATAGCTGGTTGGACATGGCAACAATCGAAGGCGAAGACGGCGAAATCATGGCCGGTGTTTGGCACCGTGTCTTTGGTAAATCACAAGTTTGGTACCCAGCAGATGATTGGGAAGCAGCCGGTTACGCAATTCCAGAAACCTGGGACGAAATGATCGCAGTGATGGACCAAATCGTAGAAGACGGCGACACACCATGGTGTGTTGGTATTGAAAGTGGTGCTGCAACCGGTTGGGCTGCAACAGACTGGATGGAAGAAGTAATGCTGCGCACGAACTCTCTAGAGAGCTACGACGCATGGGTTGCTGGCGACTTGAAATTTGATAGCGACGAAGTAAAACTAGCCGCTAACACAATGAGCGACATCTGGTTCAACGACGACTATGTCTTCGGTGGCCGCGAATCAATTGCAACCACAAGCTTCGGCGACAGCCCAGCATCAATGTTTGAAGATCCACCACAATGCTGGATGCACAAACAAGGGTCATTCATCACCAGCTTCTTCCCAGAAGGGAACGAACCATTGGTAGATTATGACTTCTTCTACCTACCACCAATCGGTGACGAATATGGCAAGCCATACTTGGTCTCAGGTGACATCTACGCAGCGTTCTCAGATCGCCCAGAAGTATTGGCAGCAATGGAATACTTCACCAGCGCAGAAAGCTTGAAAGACGGTTGGTTGTCACAAGGTGGCGCATTGTCACCACACAAAGACGTGCAATTGGACTGGTACTCAGACCCAATTGACAGCAAGTTGGGTGGCGCAATTGCCGCAGCAACTAGCGTACGCTTCGACGCATCAGACTTGATGCCAGGTGAAGTAGGCGCAGGCGCATTCTGGACAGAAATGACAGACTACGTTGCTGGTAACACCGATCTAGACACCGCAATGGCAAACATCGACGCTGCATGGCCAGCAGGTGTAGAAGGCGAAAGCGGTTCAGAAATTGACGGCGACGCTGAAGAAGCAGCAGCGCCAGCAGGTCCAGCAAACGTTGTGGCAAGCAGCATCACCGCAACCCCGCAAGACGGTGGTTTGGTAACCATTAGTGGTACCGGTGCAGCAGGCCAAAGCTTCTTGCTAACCCCTGGCGACCAAGCAGCAACAGTTGTAGTAGTTGGTGAAGACGGCACATGGAGCGTAGACGCAGGTCTTGGCCCAGGTACCCACACCATCTTGCTACAAGATGCTGATGCAGACGGCAACGCTGTCGGTACAGCTGCTTCTGTAGAAGTAACGCTTGAATAAGCAATTTGATCTGTGATGCACGCTGTGCATTGCTAATCTAAATAAAAACAACGGGCGCACCATTTGGTGCGCCCGTTGTCGTTTAAGCGTAGATCATCTGGGTCTGGATAAATAATCGTCTTGAGGGTCTCCAGAGCGTCCTTGGGTATGTTTGAATTTGTGTAAAATAGTTATTGTTTTGAGACAACTGGGCTTATCATTAGCTATCAATATTAGTCGTCAATTGTTGTAGGCGTGAACTATGGCAATTGTTATTCATAATTGTAAATTCTTATGACTACACCTTGGTATGGCGCCATAGAAGCGGGCGGAACAAAATTCATCTGTGCCGTTGGCACTGGTCCAGAAAATATTCGCGCGCAAGTGCGTATTCCAACCACAACCCCAGCGGAAACAATGGCTGCCGTGTTTGACTTTTTTGATGCACAAGTCAAAGAAGTTGACCTTGCGGCAATTGGTATTGCCTCCTTTGGCCCGGTAGACTTGCATAAAGACTCGGCAACGTGGGGCTACATCACGACGACGCCGAAGCCGCATTGGGCGAATGCCAATATTGGGCAGGCCGTGCGTGACCGTTATAACGTCCCTGTCGGGTTTGATACTGACGTCAATGGCGTGATCTTAGCGGAGGCCCGTTGGGGCGCTGCCCAAGGGCTAAATTCAGCTGTCTACTTCACGATTGGCACGGGCGTTGGCGGCGGTGGTGTGATTGACGGTCAGCTAATGCACGGGCTAGTACACCCTGAAATGGGCCATATGCGCATCCCGCATGATCTACAAAAAGATCCGTATGCTGGGCACTGTCCATTTCATCAAGATTGTTTTGAAGGCTTAGCAAGTGGACCTGCAATTGAAGCCCGCTGGGGCGTCAAAGGAGATGCTTTGGGCGTTGACCATGCAGCTTGGGAATTAGAAGCCGACTACATTGCCTTAGCAATGATGAATATTGCCTGTGTGCTTTCGCCGCAGCGGATTATTTTAGGCGGTGGCGTGATGCAGCAAGCGCAGCTATTCCCTATGATCCGAGCGAAGTTGCAGACTTACCTCAATGGCTATATTCAAGATGCCGCAATTTTAGAAAATATGGACACGTACGTTGTACCACCCCAATTAGGTGATGTGGCTGGGATCTGTGGCGGGCTTGCCCTAGCAATGGATGCCTAACACTTGCGCCCGCGTTCTATAATTCAAATGCCTACTCAATCGAGTGGGCATTTTTTGATTATTGCTGTTAGTCCATAAAAGGAGGTTGCCCTATGACTGCTGAAAATCGATTGACGCGCTTCTCTGACCGCGTGGCAAATTATGTGAAGTATCGACCGCGCTATCCGGATGCGACCTTGCAGATCTTGCGTGAAGCGTGTTCTATGCAGCCTGGCACGGTCATTGCTGATATCGGCTCTGGGACGGGTATATTTACCCAGCAATTGCTGGCTGCGGGGCAAGACACAGTCTTTGCGGTTGAGCCAAATGACGCCATGCGACAGGCTGCCGACGAGATGCTGGTCACCTACAAGGGCTTTAAGAGCATTGCAGGAACATCTGAAGCCACAACATTGCCCGCGCATAGCATTGACCTGATTGTGGCGGCACAAGCCTTTCATTGGTTCAAGCCGTTGCCAACGCGAGCGGAGTTCCTGCGCATTCTCAAGCCGGGTGGCTATGTGGCCTTAGTGTGGAATGCCCGCAAGCATACCGGGTCAGCGTTTTTGGAAGGCTATACTAACATTTTGAAAACACATTGCCCTGAATACACCAAAGTGGAACACGGGCAGTCTGAGGGGGCTAACCTTGAAATGCTTTATGGCGCACAGCCTGAGATGCGAGCGCTGGCACACGCGCAGTATTTTGAGTTTGCCCAGCTGCGTGGACGGTTCTTATCCTCTTCCTATTCGCCTAAGGCTGGGGCACCAAC
>JAHDBW010000330.1 GCA_020630175.1 Anaerolineales bacterium | reverse complement strand
TATGCAAAATTTATAGGCTGTCCTTAGATGGACGTGAGCAGATTTTGTATCAGCTGTCACCGGGCGAGTATTGCAATGAAGTGTCTGCCGTAGATGGCAAACTAAACCCGGCGAGCTTTGCCGCAGTTGAAGCGTCAACTGTGTGGGTGCTAACGCAACCGGCGCTGGCACGGTTACGGGCGCAGTATCCGGCGCTGAATGAAGTGATTATTGCCAGTTTGGCGGAACATGCGCGCCAGCTTTCACGGCGCGTGTTTCAACTGACGTTCTTATCCGTGCGGCAACGGTTGGCTTTGTTTATCTTGCAGCATAGCGATGAAAACGGCGCGATTGATCGGCATATCTGGTCACAGGAGGAGATTGCGTCTTACCTAGGCACAGTCCGCGATGTGGCCGGGCGCGCCTTGCGTGACCTGCGCGATGCAGACTTGATCACCCTAGAGCGTGACACGTTACAGATTACAAATCGACCGGCGTTACAAGCCCTGACGCGTTCATAACTCTGGATTAAAGACTTCTACTCCGCCCAGAATATTGTGCGCCAACCCCCGTCCCATTTGGGCGGCGCTTTTCTTGGCAAATTCGGCGCGTTCTCCCGCAAATAGCTGATCAACCGTGGTCGAAAATAAAGCGACCCAATGCGTAAAGTGGTCTCGCGTTAGCGGCATTTGCCGGTGTAGCAGGGCATGCTTCAAATGCGGATCACCGCGATAACCCGGCGTGCGAAATAAAATCGTGGCCCAAAATTGCACCATGCGCGGCAAATGCGTGTCCCAATCCACCGGCACAACTTCAGTAAAGGCGGGTGCCAGCAACGCATCATTGTCAACCGCCTTATAAAAGGTTGCCACTAGCAAGGTGATGTCTGCTTCAGTTTGAATGTCTCGCATCATAAAAGCCCTTGTCGAATTGCACTGGCATAGCTGCGCAGTTGTGCTTTAGTCAGCCCTAGCAGTAGCGCGACTTTCAATACCTCTAGTGCAATGTAATAGAGGTGATATGGTGCCGCTGGTACAGTTTCACCGTTGATAATGGCGAGCGTGCGCGCATCTAGCACAGTATAGAGTAGCAGCGTTTGCAACAACAGCCCGCCGATACAGGCAACACTCAGCCATACGATTGCCGTTGAACGCGTGCCCCACAAAGCGCATAACGCTAGCAACACCGCAAACACAATTTCAATTTTATTGAGCGCATGGAATACTAAATGTCCAATTTCTAGCCCAACCGCCAACGTTAGCGATGGTGCCTGAAATTTGAGCGGGGCCTCCAAAAAGCTGATGGCGAACAGCATTCCAATCCATAGAAGCGTAATTACAAACCCATAGTGACTACTGCGCTTTGTGAGGGCAATCATCAAACGGTATAAGTCTCACGATAAAAGATGACTTGGAGTTGCGCATCTGCGGCTGGCTGCACCCGATGGTATTGACGTGGCACAATAATGCCATCAACACCCGGCGCAAGCTGCATGGAATCTGTGGTCGCTGTTGACGTTTGCGTCTCATAAAGCGCGGTGCCATTTAGCAGTACTATTCTGGCCCAAATTTGGGCTTCGGTCTTATGCCACGCTTGTAAGGCGGCGGGCAATGTTTGCGCAGTAAACACTGGCGTTCGGCTTTGCTCTACGGCTAATTCTGGGATTGTTGTATACATTTTGGCACTCCACGAGGCAGAACGATATTGCCTACATAAATGGTTTTGAAATTTACAACTCATTTTGAAAGTTGCCTCTATAATCAAGATTGGCGTTGAATTGTATTGCTCTCACACTAGCAAACAGATTTGCCACTGACTACGACTTTTGTCGTACAAACGCTAACTACACAAGGACACTTATATGCACGGCGGAGATTGGGTTGCAGAAGTATTTAAAGCACAAGGCGTAGAGTTTATTTTCACGCTATCTGGCGGGCATATTTCACCGATTTTGGTGGGCGCAAAACAGCGCGGCATTCGCGTGGTGGATGTGCGGCATGAAGTCAATGCGGTGTTTGCCGCTGACGCCGTCGGCCGGTTGACCGGCATTCCGGGCGTGGCAGTTGTCACGGCTGGGCCCGGCGTTACAAATACGCTAACCGCCGTCAAAAATGCGCAGATGGCACAGTCGCCATTGGTGTTGATTGGTGGTGCTGCGGCAACTGCCTTACAAGGGCGTGGTGCATTGCAAGATATTGAGCAATTAGATTTGTTCAAGTCCGTTGTCAAATGGTCCAAATCTGTGCGACGTGTGAAAGATATTGTCAGCACGATTGAGCGTGCATTCCGCGAAGCGCTAAGCGGTACGCCGGGGCCTGTGTTTGTGGAGCTGCCGATTGATACGCTCTATTCCAAAGAAACCACCATGCCGCTGTATGACCAGCCTGCGGGTAAGTCACTCGGGTCTAAATTTATCAGCCGCTACCTCAAATGGCACGTCACGCGCTTGTTTGCAGGCGCTGATGATCAAAAAGTGGGTGGCAAAATTCATCCGCAACGGCCCATTGGCTCTGCTAGCGATGTAAAACGCGTCGCGAAAAAGTTACAGTCTGCCAAACGTCCAATGTTCCTGATTGGGGCACAGGCTGTTTTAGACGTCAAAAACGCTGATGCCTTGGCAGAGGCCGTCGAACGCATTGGCGCACCGGTCTTTCTGTCGAGTATGGCCCGCGGGCTGTTGGGCAAAGACCATCCCCTGCATATGCGGCATAAGCGGCGCGATGCGCTCAAAGAGGCTGACTTTGTCTTACTTGCAGGCGTGCCAGTCGATTTCCGCTTGGATTATGGCAACCACATTCGGCGCGCGTCGTTCTATGTGTCTATCAATCTAAGCGAGACGGATCTCAAGAAAAATCGCAAACCGGATATTGGCGTGTTAGGCGATCCCAGCCGCTTCCTGCGTGATCTGGCGCAAGAAATGTCGACTGACCCGCGTTGGGAAGACTGGTACAACACGCTGCGCGGCCGGCATGATGCGCGCAATGCAGACATTGCTGAACGCGCGCTGCAACCCGTGAAGGGCGTCAATCCGCTCTACCTGTGCCAAGAAATGGAAAGCCTTAGTGACAAGCACACCATCTTAGTCGCTGATGGCGGTGACTTTGTGGGCACGGCATCTTACATAGTGCAACCACCGGGGCCGCTGACTTGGCTAGATCCGGGGCCATTTGGCACGCTTGGCGTGGGCGCTGGCTTTGCGCTGGGGGCAAAATTGGTCAACCCCGATGCAAATGTCTGGATTATTTATGGCGATGGCTCTGTGGGGTATTCCTTGATGGAATTTGACACATTCCACCGCCACAACACGCCGGTCATCGCCTTGGTTGGCAATGATGCGGGCTGGACGCAAATCGCGCGTGAACAAGTCGAAATTCTAGGCGACGCAGTTGCAACCGAGCTGCTACACACCGACTATCACAAAGCCGCCATTGGCTTTGGCGGGGAAGGCTTGCGCGTCGATGATCCTGAACTCGTGCCAGAAACGCTAGAAGATGCCGCGAAAATCGCCGCCAACGGTCAACCCGTTTTAGTCAACGCAATTATCGGCAGCACAGACTTCCGCAAGGGGTCAATGTCGGTGTAATTAGTAGGACTTTCGCTCATGAGATTGAACCTTGGATATCTCTAAGAGTTCTACCTCCCCCAACCCCTCCTGCAAGGAGGGGAG
>JAHDBW010000329.1 GCA_020630175.1 Anaerolineales bacterium | reverse complement strand
TCACTGCCATCTGCACACACACCGGCATTGTTAGACATGTTCTGGGCTTTGAACGGCGCAACGCGCACGCCCTGCCGCGCAAAAATGCGACATAAAGCCGCCACCAGCAGGCTTTTCCCAGCGGATGAACTTGTGCCAAGCACCATCAGTACAGGGGCTTTTTGGCGCGATTGTGATTGATTACTGTTCATACTGAAGTTGACGGCGCACGGCCTGCGTCACGTTATCGGCTGAAAGCTCTTCTAGCTGCATGTATGTTGCGGTTAAGTTGTTTGCGAGACCTTTGGCTAACCCCAAGCGTCGATGTCCACTTTCACAGTCAATGACTAGCGTGGACCAACGTTCGGCAGCAATTTTTTGCGCCACACTGGTTACATCAGCCAAGGCTGGTTGCGATGTCCGGCTAACGTTGGCGCGGCCATCGCTCAAAATAACTAACAATGGGGTCACGCTGTCATCACGTTTAGCATAGGTTTGCAATACGCCATGCGCATTGGCTAAGCCCGCGGCTAGCGGCGTGCGCCCGCCCGTGGCAAGTTGTTCTAACTGGCGTTGGGCCAAATTTACAGAGTTGGTTGGTGGCAAATTCAAGTGTGAATTTTGCCCACGAAAGGTAATTAGCCCGACTTGATCACGCTTTTGATACGCATCTAGCAACAGGCTAAGAATTGCTCCTTTTACCGCCTGCATACGCTGCCGCGCGGCCATACTGCCCGATGCATCCACCACAAATAAGATGAGGTTACGCGCTCGGGCAGTGCGGACTTTTACACGGTAGTCATTGGGCGTAATTGTTAGCGCTCGCCCAGCGGATGAAATCGCAGCCGTGCGTAGCGTGGCATCTAAAGCCAGCTCACCAATGCGCGTCACGCGCTGTGTGGGTTGCGCTGCGCGAATATAGGCACCATGTGCAGTGCCAATTGCGCGTGTGCGGCGGCCACTGACAGCTTGCCAATTGCGCAGCGCGGCTGCTTCCAGCCGCTTTACCTTATAAGGATCAGCTGCCTGCGCAACATCACGCCCCCCACTCTCGTCTCTCTGCTCTTTACTCTCTTCTTCCCCTACCTCACTCACCCTCCGGCGGTGCGCTTTCAGGTTCACGTGGTTGTTCGTTTTCGTAGCGGTCGGCAATGTCATCCAACTGCTGTGGATCTAAGTTACTTTCATCTAACGGTTGGCGGCGTTGGCGGTGTGGCAGTGCGAGCGCCGCAGCCTGCCGGATGTGATCTGGCGTTACGGTGCGCATGCCTTCCCACGCGGCTAAGGTCAGCGCAGTTTTATGGATCACTAGGTCAGCCCGCATGCCATCCACGTCATACGCAATGGCGATTTCAGAAATCATTTCAAACAACGCATCTGGCAAAGTTACTTTAGGCAACAGCTCTCGCGCATGGCGGATTTGGGCTTTCAATGCGGCTTCTTCTGCCGCGTACTCAGATTGGAATTGTGCGGGGTCAGCCTCAAATGCTAAACGCTTGCGCACAATGGCGGTGCGTGTAGCTTTATCACGCGAGCCAGCAACTTCCACCGAAAGCCCAAAGCGGTCTAGCAACTGTGGGCGTAGTTCGCCTTCTTCTGGGTTCATGGTGCCAATCAAAATAAAGCGCGCCGGATGGCTAGCCGATACGCCTTCGCGCTCGACAAGATTCACGCCCATTGCAGCAACATCTAGCAAAATATCGACGATGTGATCATTGAGCAAGTTGACCTCATCAATGTAGAGCACGCCCTGATGCGCCGAAGCTAACAAGCCCGGTTCAAATGTTTTACGCCCGTCTTGCAGCGCAGCCTCTAGATTGATGGTGCCAAGCAAACGGTCTTCGGTGACGCCTAGTGGTAAGTTCACCAATGGCACCTGCTGCCGAATGGTTTTCTGTGAACGCTCTGGCACTGCGTCATTGGGCAGGTCGGCTGGGGAAAACGGAAAGTGGCCCGGTTCGGCGACTTCAATTTTGGGCAACACATGCGCCAAGGCCCGTACAGCGGTAGATTTTGCCGTACCTTTTTCGCCACGAATCAGAACGCCGCCAATACTGGGGTTGACCGCATTTAGCAACAGCGCCAAGCGCATGGTGTCTTGCCCAACAAGTGCAGAAAAAGGATAAGAAATCATATTAAAAAAGAGCCACCACGATGGGTGACTCTGACAAGATGCATACACATTGCCCAGTCTCACTCAGCGCGTAGAGATGGTTAGGAATAACAAAGGCGGGTATTCGGACTTGCCCATTGGCTTACCGTTGCGCGTCAGCGCCTGACTTTCACAGGCTTTCCCCATTGTGTGCGTTGCATCCGGGCAGGCGCACACCGTTGTTGGTTTTCAATTGTATTGATTATAGTCGAGGTTTCCATAACAATACGCTATTTTTGGGCAACTATTATGATCCAAAATACGCACAAGCGTTTAGAATAGAGCAATAAATTTGTAATCACAGCGTTGACCAATGCTTCAACGCTATTTTCTAATCGTGCAGAGTTGATAGTTTGGCGCGTTCTATGAGGTTTTATGCGAGTTCTGATTTTAGGTGGTGACGGCTACTTGGGGTGGCCAACGGCAATGTCTTTGGCAGCAAAGGGGCATGATGTTTACGTAATTGATAACTATCTGCGGCGTAATATTGCCCAACAAACTAGCTCAGAAGCGCTAATCCCGACCCCCAACTTGAATGATCGCGCTGAAATTTTCAGTTCACTCACCAACTTAAACATTGAAGTTGAAATTGGCGATGTGGCCGACTATCGCGTGCTCAGCAATACGGTTGCTAAGGTCAAGCCTGAGGTTGTAATCCACTATGCAGAACAACCCTCAGCCCCTTACTCAATGATGGGATTTGCTGAAGCTGCGCAAACGTTCAACAACAATCTAAGCGCCACGTTCAACCTGATTTGGGCGCTGATGGAACACGCACCAGACTGCCATATGGTCAAACTTGGCACAATGGGTGAGTACGGCACGCCAAACATCGATATTGAAGAAGGCTGGCTAGATATTGAACACAAAGGGCGTAAAGACAAGTTCCTGTATCCACGGGCGGCTGGCAGCTTGTATCACACTACAAAAGTGCTAGATACCGACCTGCTCTGGTTTTATGTACGCACCTACGGCTTGCGCGTGACCGACCTAATGCAAGGGCCAGTGTATGGGCTTTCTACAGAAGAAAGCGACCAAGACGAACGTTTACTGCCAAACTTCCACTACGATGACATTTTTGGCACCGCGGTCAATCGCTTCTTGGTACAGGCTGTGGCTGGTGTACCGTTGACAGTCTATGGCAAAGGCGGCCAAGTGCGTGGCTATCTGAATCTGCGCGATACGCTGCAATGTGTTGAACTGGCAATGGAAACGCCGGCAGCAAAAGGCGAGCTGCGCATTCTGAATCAGTTTACAGAAACGTTCTCCGTAAATAAGCTGGCCGATTCTGTGCAACGCGTTGGCAATCAGCTGGGGCTAAACGTACAGGTGCAGTCGATTGATAACCCGCGTAAAGAGCTTGAAGATCACTATTACAACCCGGCCCACTCTGGTTTGATGGAGCTAGGCCTAAAACCGCATTACATGACCGACGATGTGGTGGCGAAAATGTTGGAGCAAGTGATCAAGTACAAAGATCAGATTGACCCACGCAAGATCATGCCGCGTGTCCGTTGGAAACAGTAA
>JAHDBW010000328.1 GCA_020630175.1 Anaerolineales bacterium | reverse complement strand
ACCAAGTGCCGTGACGCCACTGCAGCAGGCTCTTTACAATTCAGAATTGAACCTTCCGGCGCATTGATATGCACTGGACGGAACGCGCCTTCATTGTGCGGCACTTCGGGGCTAATCGCGGCCTTCATTGCAAAGGAAGCGTAGCCACGGGTGTAGTTCAACACCACGTTGATCCCGCGGCTGCTTTGTGGTGAAGAGCCGTCAAAGTCGATATAAATATCTTCGTCTTCAACGGTCACTTGGGTCTTGAGCAGCAGCGGTTCTTCAAAGCCATCGCTCCAGACTTCGTTTTCATACACGCCATTTGGCAACGCCCGAATACCGTTGCGCATCGCGCGTTCTGAACGGGCAATAATTTCATCTGCCAGTGGATCGATGGTATCAAGATTGAACTCGTCCATCATCTGCAGCAGGCTACGCGCACCCACAGCGTTACTGGCCGTTTGAGCATAAAGATCACCAACCGTTTCATCTGGCGTGCGCACGTTTGCGCGGAGCAGTTTGAAGAGCTCCTTATTTGGCTCCCCTTCACTGAATAGCTTCATGATTGGCACGCGGAAGCCTTCTTCATAAACTTCACGCGCTTCCGCTGACAAAATGCGTCCGCCAATGTCTGGCGCGTGGCAGCAATTTGAGAAATACGCCACGATTTTGTCACCCCGAAACACAGGGGTCATGACGGTTAGATCATTGACTTGCCCCGCCGTCTGCCACGGGTCGTTTGTGACCAACACATCACCCGGCTTTAGCGTTTCTGGTGGATATTCATTCAAGAAATGAATAGCACCGGTTGCCATCGGGTTGATGTGTCCCGGCGTGCCCGTTAGGGATTGACCAATCATCAAGCCGCGCGTGTCAAACACACCACAAGCTAGATCTAATGATTCACGCACAATCGTGCTAAACGCCGTGCGAATAAGCGTTGTTTGTTGTTCATTGGCAACCGACAGCAGCCGGTTCCATAAGACTTCGAGTTCAATTGGACTAAGTTTTGTCATGATCTATTCTGCTGCCATTGCCTCAATTTCAATTTTCCATTTTGGATCTAGCAACTGAGCACAAACAACCGTCAAGGCTGCGCAATGGTCACCTAGATATTTATTCCGCAAGCGCATATTCGCCTCATCAAATTCAGGGGAGGCTAAGAAAAAACGCAAAGAGACGATGTTGGTGTAGTCCATATTAGCGGAGGCGAGAATTGTGCCTAAATGCTGCCAAATCAGTTCTGCTTGGTCTTCAAATGACTCGGGCATTGTTTTGCCGTCTGGCAAGTAGCCATTCAAGCCGCTAATGATCAATAGGCGTGATCCAGCAGCAACTTCAATAGCATGCGCATAGTTTGAATACTGCGGATAAAGTTCAGATGGGTTATGTTGTCGGATTGACATCTAAAATTACTCCTGCGTTGGCATCTTGATGACCAAATTATGGTGCTCATCAATGTGGCACTGACTTCCAGGGCCGACAATCACAGTGGATTCGCGTTCTTCTACAATCGCTGGGCCGTCAAACGTCAGACCTGGTGCCATGACATAACGGTCGTAAATTGGCGTTTCGACAAAGCCATTTGATTCTGGGAAATACGCTTGGCGAGCGCCCTTTTGCGCAACCGCAGCATCTGTTGTGCTGTTGCCAGTATCCGTGACCTGCAAGCTAACAGTTGGTGTTGGGCCAGCTGACACGACGCGCCAGTTCAGCACTTCAACATTGACCGGTGGGCCAACGCGTTCATACAGCTCTTGGTACGTCTTTTCAAACTGGGCGCGCAAAGCATCGCCCGTCGCATCGTTCAAGTCACCGCTTGGAACAGCCACTTGAATTTCATGGCCTTGCCCAACGTAGCGCATATCCACTTCACGGCGATGGGTAATATCGGCCGCATCCACATCAGACGCCAGCAAGAGCGCTTCGCCTTCTGCTTCCATTTCAGTAAACAAGTTTTGCGCGTAATCCCAATCAATGTTGCCAAATTCTGATGGCCATGAGCGCACAAAGTCGAACGCTAATGGTGCAGTCAAGAACCCAACGGTACTCATCACGCCAGCGCCTAATGGTGCCAGCAGCAATGGTGAGCCGAGCGAGTGCGCCATGCGATACGCGTGTACTGGCCCCGCGCCACCAAAGGCAAACAGCGGGAAACGGCGTGGATCTTTACCGCGTTCTAAGGAGTGCACCCGCGCTGCGTTAGCCATGTTTTCATTTGCAATCTGGTGAATACCCCAAGCGGCATCATCAACTGAAATGCCGAGCGGATCAGCGATTTTGTTTTTGATCGCAAGACGTGCATTTTCAAGCTGCAGCGACATTTTGCCGCCTAAGAAGTAAGCTGGATCTAGGTAGCCAAGGATCAGATTGGCATCGGTAACGGTTGGATCTTCCCCACCATTGCCGTAGCAAACAGGGCCTGGATCTGCACCAGCTGAATCTGGGCCAACTTTCAATAAGCCCAACGCATCAACACGCGCAATCGAACCGCCACCGGTGCCGATTTCAATCAGTTCAATGACTGGCAACTTGATTGGCAAGCCAGAGCCTTTGGCAAAGCGATAAATGCGGTCAACTTCAAATTCATGCGCAATCATCGGCTTACTTTTGTCGATAACGCAGATCTTAGCCGTGGTTCCGCCCATATCAAATGAGATGAGATCGGTGTGCCCCGTTGCAATGCCGTAAGCATTCGCTGCCAGCGCGCCAGCCGCCGGGCCAGATTCCAACAGGCGGACTGGGAAGCGCACGGTTGTATCAACTGTTGCGATCCCGCCACTTGACAGCATCAGATAGAAACTGCCGATAAAGCCCATATCAGCCAAGCGCGTTTCAAGCTGGCGCAAGTATTTTTCAACTAGCTCTTGCACGTACACATTGGCAATCGTGGTTGAGGCGCGTTCGTATTCACGAATTTCAGGCACAACATCAGAAGAAATTGAAACCCGCAGTTCTGGCGCAGCCTCTTGAATAATGTCACGGGCTTTGCGCTCGGCGTCTGGATTGATGAAGCTATGCAAGAAGGTCACTGCAACGGCTTCAATGCCGTTTTCAGCCAGTTCCTTTGCTAAGCTGCTGACGAATTCTTCGTCGAGCGCTTCGTATTCGGTGCCGTCTTGCAATGTGCGTTGCGGCACATCAAAGCGTAAATAACGCGGCACTAGCGGCTTAGGCTGCTCTTGCATGAGGTCATACAAGTCGTAGCGCGTCTCGCTGCCAATTTCAATCGAGTCGCTGAAGCCAGCCGTTGCCAGCAGTGCCGTTTTCGCACCTTTACGCTCGATCATGGCATTCGTCACCAAGGTCGTGCCATGGATCAAGTTCTGAATTTCTTCGGGCTGAACATTGAACTGTGCCAACGTTTCTTTTAGCACTTTTTCAACTGCAATCGATGGATCAGATGGCGTTGTGAGAGTCTTCCCAATTGAAAACGCACCCGTCTCTTGATTGACAATAATCAGGTCAGTAAACGTGCCGCCAATATCAGCGCCAACGCGGTATTTTTGTGTCATAGGATTTTGAGGAGTTGGGAGTTGGTGTGTTGGTTGGTTTGTTAGTGGGTTGGTTGGCTTGTTGGTGGGCCAGTACTCAGATAACTGAACACCAGCCCGCCAACACCTAATCCAACTAACCCACAGTCTCTCTAAATCAAGCGGGCTGGGTTTTCAAAGACTGGCG
>JAHDBW010000327.1 GCA_020630175.1 Anaerolineales bacterium | reverse complement strand
ACGGCAACAAATACGCCAGCGCCGACAAGCACACCAACCAATACACCGGCACCAACGGCAACGAATACGCTTGTGCCTACAAACACGCCTGAGCCAACGCCAACACTTAGCGGCCCGATCTTGGTTCAAGCGACACCAACAACTGAAGTCTTGGGATTGATCGCCCCACCAGAACAAGTCGCAAGCGTGCCAGCAGATAGTCCGCTTGCTGATATTCCAGCGAACGTTGCGGTAATCCCGCAGGAACCAGACCCAGCAGTTGGGTTTATTCCAACAAATAACTCACAACAAATTGATGGCGTCCGTACAGGTAGTACAACGCGCATCGCAAGTATTGGTACCGCTGCATTAGGGGTACAGATTTCTCCACATGCAAATGTAGGGAGCAAAATTCCAAGGCAGGTCTTAGGCGTTCAGCTGCCACGCGCCGGACTAATGACAAGCCAATTCAATACGGCAGTGCAACACGAAACATTACAACCCCTGCGCGTAGCAGGTGGACAAACAGCATCACTATCAATTCCAGAACTTGGAATTACGCAAGACATTGGAGAAGTCAATATAAATCAAACCGGCGAATGGGATCTACAAGGCCTGGGCGCCAATGGTATTGGTCACTTGGAATACACCGGCGTCAAGCCGGGCAATGCAGCGAGTGCTCCGGCACTGGTTGGCCACTCTAGGATGGGCGGCTCGCTCGGTGTGTTTGGCAACTTACACACGCTCGAAGCGGGCGCAAAAATTGTCTACGACGTGGGCGGCACACGGTACGTGTACCAAATTTCAGAGCTCACGAATGTTACGCCAGATCAAGTAGAACAACTATTTGAAAGTGATGGCAATCAACTGATGTTGATCACATGCAGCGGCACGTGGGATACAGCAGAAGGTCAGTTTAGTACACGTTTATTGGTAACAGCAGAATTAACACAGGTATTGAGTAGTCGAGTCAATCTCTCGGCTGTCAGGTAAATCTTAGCGAGGACGGGTTGACTCTGACCCTGACTCGCTAGGTCAAAGAGGTAAATGACATGAGATTGAATTGGAGAAAGAGTGAGGTTGCGCTAAAAAGGATAGCCATCCACCCACTTGCAGTCGTATTAGCAGTTGTCTTGGTCGGGATGGTCTTATTGCCAACCAGTCCAGCAATTGGGGTTGCAGGTGCGGTAACCGGTAATGTCTTCAACGACATTACTGGAGACGGAATCGATAGCGGTCAATTTGATCCAGGGATACCAAACATTTTGGTAACTGCTACGGATCAAGATGGAAATGTAACCACAGCGACAACCGATGCAAATGGTGACTACAGCGTTACCGTTGCAACCGGTGCCCAAGTGCGTTTGGAATTTTCACTACCAACAGATGGTAGTTTAGATTTCCTAAGCCCTGGGGCACATGGCATCGGGTCTGGAACAACAGTGATGTTCGCAAATGAAGGCGATGAAAACATCAACTCAAGTTTCTGGAACCCAGCTGAATATTGTGAAGCAAATCCAGACATTGTTGCCGCTTGTTTTGTGGCTGGGGATCCAACTGATCCAACCGGCCCGAGTGGCGCGTCAGATACAATCGTAAGCTTTCCGTTTGATGCGCAAGGCGACTCAACCGTAGATGGTAGCGCTGCAGCAGGGATGGTTTCTCATCTAGCAACAGCAGACAGCACCGGCTCAATCTGGGGCATGGCGTGGAACCGTACAGACGAAAAATTGTATTCCGCAGCGTTTCTAAAACGACATGTTGGCTTTGGCCCAACCGGAATCGGCGGTATCTATGAATATGATAGTGGCGCCGGCAATGTCTCAACGCTTGTAGATCTAGTCGCATTAGGGTTTGATGTTGGTCAGGGCAGCCTGCCAGCAACCAATGCACTGCGCGGGTTGCAAAACGACAGTCTAAAAACATCACTTGACGCTGATGCATACCCAAATGTAGGGAAAATTGGATTAGGCAGTATTGATGTTGATGATCTTGACGAGTATTTGTATGTAACCAATCTCAATACAAAAGAACTGTATAAGATCGCATTAGACGCAGACAACAATCCAGCAACAACGCCTGTTGCCGGTGACGTGCAAGCATTCACAATTCCAGATCCTGGCTGTAACAATGGCGAACATCGCCCATTTGCAGTCAAGTACTATCAAACCAAGATTTATGTTGGGGTTGTTTGTGACGCAAGTGGCTCACAAAACCCAGCTGACTTGCAAGCATACGTATTGCAATTAGATGAAGGCACAAGCGTGTTCACACCGGTGCTTAACTATCCGCTCAACTATACAAAAGGGTTGGTTTGGAACTCAGGCTATGCCGACTGTGACGACCAAGCCCAAGTCAATTGGCACGCATGGACAGACACATTCACAGACTCGATCTGTGATACGCCACTCGGCGCGACGGTGCATGTCTATCCTTCACCGATTTTGTCAGACATTGAATTTGATGATGATGGATCAATGATCCTTGGGATGATGGATCGCACCTCACACCAAATTGGCTGGCTAAATGTATCACCAACGTACGATGCATCAGCACATCCAGACGGGCCAGACAATGACGATTTGAATGTTGGCTTGTCCGGTGGTGATATTTTGCGGGCTTATAAAGTTCCTGGCGGTGGTTGGGAACTAGAAAGTAATGCAAAAGAAGGCCCAAGTTCACCGCGCCCAGCAACAGCTGGCGCTGGTAACAACCAAGGCCCGGGTGGTGGTGAGTTCTACTATCAAGATATTACTCTGCAAGAAGGGGTGGGCACGTTATTGCACTCTGAATCTAGCTTTGGGAGTGTAATTTTGGTGCCAGGCAGCGGTCAAGTTGCTTACACCTCAATGAACGCATTTACCATTGGGAGTAACAGTGGTGGTGTGACATGGTCTAACAATACAGATGGCCTCTCTCGAGACCCAGGCTTCCTTCTATACGGCGGCAGTCTTGATGTTGGCTTTGGGAAAGCGAACGGCCTAGGGGGCGTCGAAGCCTTCTGTGGTGCCGCACCGCTTGAAGTTGGGAACCGCATTTGGATCGACACTGATCGTGATGGCGTGCAAGACCCAGACGAATTAGGCATTGATGGCGTAACCGTTGAGCTATGGCGCAATGGCACGCTGGTTGGCACCACTGTCACCACTGATGGCGGCCAATACTATTTCAATGTAGACCCAAATACAACTAGTGAATACGAAATTCGTGTCGACACAACCCAAACCGCACTCGCTGACTACACGCTAACGGGTAACGATTTGGGCGGTAATGATGCAATCGACTCAGATGCAACGTTGAATGGCACAACAGCCACAATTCCATTTGATACCGGTCGCCCTGGCCAAAACGATCACACGTTAGATGCTGGGTTCTTCTTACCAGAAGACACCCCAACGCCAGAACCAACAAACACAGAGACACCTGTTCCGCCAACGGAAACACCAGCAACGCCAGATCCAACGGAAACCCCGACGGAAACAGCAACGCCAACTGAGACCGCAACACCTGTTCCAACGGAAACCCCAACTGAAACAGCAACACCGGTTCCAACAGAAACACCAACCGAGACGGCAACGCCAGTCCCGACTGAAACAGCAACGGAAACGGCAACCCCGATTCCAACAAATACGGCGACACCTGTCCCAACGGAAACACCAACCGAGACAGCAACGCCAACCCAAAC
>JAHDBW010000326.1 GCA_020630175.1 Anaerolineales bacterium | reverse complement strand
AAATCCGCAGCTTTGCTACGGTTACGCCGTCGCCACCTTCAGCTTGTTTGCCGCTTTCATAAGACGCCACTTGCCCGCTGTGGTGCAACAATTCGCGCACGGCTTGGCGCATGCGGCCGGTGCCTTTGCCATGCACAATGCGTACCCACGGCAGCTCCGCCATTACGGCCTGATCTAGATAGCGCTCTAATTCCTCTAGCCCTTCTTCTACGCGGTGGCCGCGAATATCAAGCTGTGTACCCGGCGAAACGGCCTTGCGATCCATCTGCTTGACTTGCGTCTTGACCGCTTCTTCAGCCTCTTTGTTCGTGCCTTTGATGCGCGTCAACTCATTCAAGTTGGCCTTGAGCCGCATCATGCCGACTTGCAGTTCAGCTTGCGTGCGCGTGAGTGAAATAATCACACCCTCTGTTTTGAGCGACGCAATTTGCACGCGATCCCCCAGTTTTAGCGGGCGCTTTTCCTGCGTGGCTGGGCGGGCTTCTAATTTAGGGTCTGGCGCAACTGGCTGCACCAGTTCAGCTTCCAACGCTTTGATGTCGGCTTCGAGCTGCTTGACCTCGGCCTGCCGTTTCCGTGCGTCTTGCGGGGCTTGGCGCGGCACGCGGCTGCGCACTTTGCGGATCTCGGCCATGGCCCGATTGAGCTGCTCTTGCGCTTCTTGCTGTGCTTCGGCCAGCACCTGCTTGCGTTCCTCTGCAATTTTATCGAGACGCTGTTGCAAGCGGTGCTCTAGCGCCAAAGCATCATCGCGGATGGCTTGGGCTAGCTCGCGTTCTTTGCGCGCCTGATCGCGCTGCTTCAGAATATCTTCGAGCAAGTCGTCGGTCTTTTCGGCATCAGTGCCAATGAAAGACCGCGCTTCGGTAATGATGGTGCTGTCTAGACCCAGCCGCTCTGCAATCGAAATGGCGTTAGAGCGACCCGGTAACCCAATCAGCAGGCGATAGGTTGGCGCGAGCGTTTGCAGATCAAATTCCACGCTGGCATTGATGACGCCCGGCGTGTTGTGCGCGTAGGCCTTCAACTCTGGATAGTGCGTGGTGCTAAGCGTGGTGATGCCCTTATCCAATAAGAAAGAGAGCAGCGCCCGTGCCAACGCCGCCCCTTCGCCGGGATCGGTACCGGCACCAAGTTCGTCCAAAATCACCAGTGAGCGCGTGTTGGCCTTCTTGAAAATGCGGCTAATGTTGGTGATGTGTGAAGAGAACGTGGAAAGGCTTTGTTCAATGGATTGCTCGTCGCCAATATCGGCAAACACGTCTTTGAACAAGCTAATCTCTGAGCCAAGGTCGGCCAAAATGTGCATGCCCGCTTGCGCCATCAGGATGGCTAACGCAGCCGTTTTGAGGCTAACCGTCTTGCCGCCAGTGTTAGGGCCGGTGATGACTAGCACATACGTATCGGGATCAAGCACCATGTCAATTGGCACCACATCAGCAGGGTCTAGCAGCGGGTGCCGCGCCTGATTGAGCTTGATTGTGGAGCCCGGATGCGTGCGTGTGGTTTCAACATCGCGTTTTTCAAACGGGATCACCTTGGGCATGCTGGCGTTGGTTGCTGTGGCATAACGCGCTTTGGCAAAGGCTAGGTCAATATCGGCAAGGCCATTCACAATGTAGCCAATGTTGTCGGCTTCAACGGCAATGAGCTTGGTGATTTCGGTCAGAATGCGTTTGATTTCTTGCTGTTCGCGCAGTTGCTGTTCGCGGTAGGCGTTGTTTAGCGGCACCACAGAAAGCGGCTCGATAAACAGCGTGGCACCAGAGGCAGACTGGTCATGCACAACGCCTTTGATGCGGCCTTTGAAGTTGGCCCGCAACGGAATCACAAACCGATCGGCGCGGCGCAGCACCAGCGTGTCTTGCAGCCATTCGGCATTATTAGGATTTTGCACAATGCCATTGAGCCGCGCAATCAGGCGGTCGTGCGCAATGCGCAGCTGCGCCCGAATAGAGGCCAGCTCTGGCGAGGCACTGTCTAGCACGTCACCCCGATCATCAATCGTGCGCGTGATGGTGCTGATGATGCCGGTGACTTCCGGCAAGTTCTCTGCTAGCAGGCCAAGGTTTGGGTAGTGCTCTTCTAGGCGCACTAAGGTACGCCGAATTTCACGGCTGGCAACCAGCGTGTTTTTAACATCCAGCACTTCATTGGTGGTGAGTACCGCACCGCGCGTGGCAATCTTGAGCGTGTCGCGCACATCGCGCGCGCCGCCAATGGTCATTTCTGGCGCGGCTTCTAAAAGCTTGCGTGCTTCTTCGGTTTCTGCCAAGCGGCGGCGCACGGTATCCAAATCACGCATTGGGTGCAGATCTAGCGCCAAAGCTTCACTCGCAGAAAAGGCAGCATAAGTCGCCAGTTTCTTGAGAACCTTGGGAAATTCGAGCGTTGTAAGTGATTTGGTATCCATAGCGTCTCTATTTTATGCGATTAGTGCACATTTCCGTACAGTTTCCTAAACTCACCCTTGAATCTGATGTTGCGCTCATGGTTCTACGCTAGAATTTGACTATGGCACTCGATAAATTTGGTCGTAATATTCACTATATGCGCATCAGTCTCACAGACCGCTGTAACTTGCGTTGTGTGTACTGTATGCCCGAAGACATCACCTTCCGCCCCAAACCAGAACTGATGCAGGATGATGAGCTTGAGCTGCTGGTCAAACTGTTTGTGGAGTTGGGGTTTGATAAATTCCGCCTGACCGGTGGCGAACCTACCATCCGTGAAGGCATTGTGGATGTGGTGCGGATGATTGCCTCGCAAGAGGGGGTCAAGTCGCTTTCAATGACCACCAACGCCTTGTTGCTAGATCGCTTGGCAAAGCCGATGGCAGACGCTGGCCTGCAACGGGTCAACATCAGCATCGACACGCTAGACCCTGAAAAGTTCACCAAGCTCACGCGTTGGGGCAAGCTAGACGATGTGCTGCGCGGCATTCGGGCGGCAGAAGCAGCTGGGCTAACGCCAATCAAGCTGAATGCGGTCATTGTCAAAGGCTTCAATGAAGAAGACGTGATTGACCTCGCCGCGCTGACGCTGCAAAATCCGTGGCAGGTGCGCTTTATTGAGATGATGCCCTTTGGCGATGTTGCGGGCTTCCAGACCAAGCAAATTATCCGTGCGCAAGATATGCGCGATCTGATCAAAGAAAAGCTGGCCCCGCTAGAGCCAGTGCTCAATAAGAAATACGCCAGCGGCACCAATATAGTGGCCGCCCCAGATGGCAAAACCAAAGCGCCGCTAATGGACGGCGAAGCGCGCTTGTACCGGCTCAATCCGCCAGACGGGTTAGCACAAGGCACGCTTGGGTTTATTAGCTCGGTAACCAATCCGTTCTGCGCTAGCTGCACGCGCGCCCGGCTAACTGCTGATGGCCGTTTACGGCTGTGCCTGCTGCGTGAAAAAGAGGTCGATCTGCTTACGCCCATGCGTAACGGCGCAAGCTATGCTGAACTCAAGGAAATGATCTTAGATGGCATTTGGCACAAGCCTTGGGGCCATGACCTAGACAATAACGTGATCCCGCTCAACCGTGTGATGAGCGAGATTGGTGGATAAACACTAAAAAAGCCAAGCGTGATGCTTGGCTTTTTTTGGTTAAGAGTAATTTTGCGATGGGCGTCAACAGAATAAATTCTGCGGCTAGTTGGGTAAACAGGCT
>JAHDBW010000325.1 GCA_020630175.1 Anaerolineales bacterium | reverse complement strand
CCCAACACCGTAATGTAATAACAAGACTTCATCCAATCGATGTACGTCTGCATTGCCACGCCATTGATCTCGGTTGGATATTCAGTCGTCACGTCAAACGGCGGCAGTTGCACTACTGGGCAGACTAAGAAATCATGCTGTTCCATCCACGTGTGCATCCGCTGGAATAAAAGCGTTTGCTGTTGCTCCGCTTGATACAGATCTTTGATGCTTAGGTTGAGCCCGTATTCAATATTCCAAATCACAGTATCTTTTAATTGATCGCGTTGCGCTGGGTTTTCTAACAGTGGCGCCAGACCCGCAGCAAAGGAATATCCGCGCAGCGCTTTGAATACAGAATCGGCTTCAGTCAACGTTGGCTCACGCTTTTCGACCTGACAGCCTAATGCTTCAAACGTTGGGATCTGCGCATTGAGCGTCTTTGTCACGGCTGGATCAACCGGCAAATCACCCAAGTTTTCGCTCCAAGCAATTCGCGTCCCCGTAAAGTCGCGGCCTAGCGGTTGGGAAAATCGCGCCCCGCTTTCTTGCAATGCAATTGGTGAGCGGGCATCTGGGCCAGCGATAGCAGTCATCATCAGCGCCACGTCTTCAACCGTGCGTGCCATGGGCCCTTCAACCGCTAAGGACTGCCAAGCCCGCGGTTCAGGCCATAGTGGTACGCGGCCAGCCGAAGGCCGAAAGCCAACGATGTTACAGTAGCTAGCTGGGTTGCGTAATGAGCCGCCCATGTCACTGCCATCGGCTAGGGCAACCATCCCAGTGGCAAGCGCGGCTGCGGCACCGCCACTGCTTCCACCAACCGTCTTTGCTAAGTTATACGGATTTTTCGTCGCACCAAACACTGGATTGAACGTTTGCGACCCTGCCCCAAATTCTGGAGTGTTAGTTTTGCCGAGGGTCACCGCTCCAGCTGACTGCTGTCGGTCAACAATTAGACCATTTACGTTTGGAATGTGATCCGCAAATAGCGGCGAACCGTAAGTTGTCCGCAGACCCGCAGTGTCTGCTAAATCTTTATGCGCCACAGGCAACCCATGCAAAACGCCAAGCAATTTGCCCTTTGCCAGCGCCGCATCCGCCGCTTGTGCTTTTGCACGGGCACCGTCTATATCTAAGGTAACAATCGCATTGACATCTGGATTATGCGCATCGATCTGCGCCAGATGTAAGTCAAGTAGCTCAACCGCAGAAATGTCTTTATTGCGTAACAGTTGGGCTTGTTCAGTGGCTGTTGAAAATGGAGGCATAGTGGATTATTGGGGGTATGGGATTGGTCATAGGCTGACCACGATATCAATCACGTTCAATAAACGTTCGCAGTAGTTTCACAATCGCCGTGCGCATTTCGGCATTCGGTGGCGCATAGTTATGCACTGCGGCAAACCACAGCCCATCAATTGCCATGCGGATTGCAGTTGCAGAAACAGGATCCGTCATGCCCTGCGCAATACCCCGCTGCCAAGACTGGTAGCGGTCTTGCATTTGCGCATGCAGTTGCGGGAACTCCTCCCCGGCGGCGAATAAGCTAGCAATTAGCTGAATAGTTTCAGTATCTTCGATTTGCTCAATTGTGGCATCCATGTAGGCGATGAGGTAATCTGCCTCGGCCAAGTTAGGTGCTGTTGCTAGATAGTTATCAAATGGCGACATGTATTGATCAAACAATGCCGTAAGCAACGTTTCCTTATTCGGGAAATGGTACAGCAACCCACCCTTGCTCAACCCCGCTTCGAGTGCGACTGCATCCAGCGTTAGGCACCGTGCGCCATCGCGACGCAAGATTGCGCCACATGCATCTAGAATGAGGGTTTTGGTTTGTTGTCCAGTTCTTTTTTTAACCACGTTGAATTGTTCTCTATATTACGCAAATGTGTGCAGCTAGATTGTACCTGCATGTTCTGCCATATGTTACTATACTGACTAGACGGTTTAGTAAAACCGCATTGTCTATTAGCACGTCAATCGCAATGGGAGAGATTACGGATGACAAAACAGTATGACTTCATCATCATCGGCGGTGGCTCGGCCGGGAGCGCAGTCGCCAATCGCCTTAGCGCAGACCCAAACAATCAGGTTTTAGTCTTAGAAGCCGGACGCCCTGATTACAAATGGGATATTTTCATCCATATGCCAGCCGGGCTGGCTACGCCCATCGGCAATAAATACTACGATTGGATGTATGAGTCAGAGCCAGAACCCCACATGCATGGCCGCAAGGTTTATCATGCGCGAGGCAAGGTGCTGGGTGGCTCAAGCAGTATCAACGGTATGATTTTCCAGCGGGGCAACCCCATGGATTATGAACGCTGGGGCAATGACGAAGGCATGGCCCATTGGGATTACAACCACTGCCTGCCGTATTTCAAGCGCATGGAAAACTGCATGGCGGGCGGTGATGACTTCCGTGGTGATGATGGCCCGTTGGTTTTAGAACGTGGTCCGGCCACTAATCCAATTTTCAAAGCCTTTATGGAAGCAGTTCAACAGGCTGGCTACCCACTGACTGATGATGTCAATGGCTATAAGCAAGAAGGCTTTGCCATGTTTGACCGCAACATCCAACGTGGACGCCGCCTAAGCGCTGCGCGGGCTTACTTACATCCGGTAAAACATCGGCCAAATCTTGAAATCCGCACCCGCCGCCAAACTACAAAACTTATCTTTGAAGGCAAGCGCGTTGTCGGTGTAGAAGTTGCCAAACGCAGCGGCACCATCGAAAAAATTTATGGTGGCGAAGTCATCATGTGTGCGGGTGCTATCAATTCGCCGCAATTACTGCAACTTTCTGGCGTTGGTAATGCAGCCGAACTCAGCGCGTTGGGGATTGATGTCATCCAAGACTTGCCCGGCGTTGGAGAAAATCTGCAAGATCACCTTGAAGTCTATATTCAACATGAATGCAGTCAGCCAGTGTCGATGCAGCCAGCGTTGAAGTGGTACAACCAACCGTGGATTGGCTTCCAATGGCTGTTCATGCGCAAAGGTGCAGCGGCAACTAATCACTTTGAAGCTGGTGGATTTATTCCCAGTAACAGCGATGTGAAATATCCAAATCTAATGTTTCACTTCTTACCACTAGCAATTCGCTACGATGGCCAAACGGCTGGTGTAAAACATGGCTATCAGGTGCACGTCGGACCGATGTATTCAGATTCACGTGGCTGGGTAAAAATCGATTCAACTGATCCGTTAGCCAAACCAAAGATGCTGTTCAACTATCTTTCAACCGACCAAGATCGGCGGGAATGGGTAGAAGCAATCCGCGTCTCACGCAAGATATTGGAACAAGACGCGTTCAACGAGATGAGTTTAGGGGAAATATCACCGGGACCGTCGGTGCAAACCGATGAAGAGATTTTGGATTGGGTGCGCAAAGATGCGGAAACCGCCCTACACCCCTCTTGCACCTGCAAAATGGGTGTTGATGACATGTCTGTGCTGGATCCAACTTCAATGAAGGTTCACGGGTTAGAAGGGGTACGGGTCGTTGATGCGTCTTCAATGCCGTACGTCACCAACGGTAACATTTATGCCCCAGTGATGATGCTAGCCGAAAAAGCCAGCGACATGATTTTGGGCAACACGCCGTTGCCAGCGAGTGAAGCGGAGTACTTCAGAAGAGATTAGCAGCATTCACATGACCCCAATTCTGGATAAGCAAATTGTCGG
>JAHDBW010000047.1 GCA_020630175.1 Anaerolineales bacterium | reverse complement strand
ACCAGCGAGAGGCCTAGGCCAACGCCGGGTGTTTGGCGGGAGTGGGCTTTGTCTGTGCGGAAGAAGCGTTTGCCGATGTTGGGCAGGTCTTCAGGGGCAATGCCGACGCCGTTATCAACCACTTGGATTTGCACTCCGGCGGCGTCTGTCGTGACGGTGAGGGTTAGCGCGCCGTTGACCGGCGTATATTTCACCGCATTGCTGAGCACGTTGCGTAAGACCGTGCGCACGTGGTTGAGGTTGGCTTGCACCACGCAAAATGCGCTGTCTGGCGTGGTGAAACGCACCTGCAACTGCTTGGCTTCGATCTGATCGGCCAGCGTGCGCAGAACGGCGTTCAGCACGCGCACCACGTCGACTTGCTCTTGCCCGACTTCTAAGCGATTCGAATCCACGCGGGAGAGTAGGATCAAATCATCAACTAGGCCACTTAGGCGCTGGGCTTCTTGATCTAGCTCTTGAATGTACGTTTGCTGCGTATCGGTATCTAGCGGATCGTGCAGTAAAGCTTCGGTGCGAATCCGAATGCCTGTGAGTGGGGTGCGTAGTTCGTGCGAGGCATTGCTGGCAAAAGCCCGTTGTTCCGCGACCATCGCTTCGACCTGCGTTGCCATGTGATTGAAACTGTGTCCAACCGCGCCAATTTCATCGTCTTGCGGGTCAGCAATGCGCTGTTTCAAATCGCCCGCAGCCAATGCGCTGGAGGCCGCCTTGAGTTCATTCAAAGGTTGGGTCAGCTTGTTGATGAGCCACAAACTAATCAGCAGTCCCAATAGAGAGAAGAACACATACCCTGCGGCCAAGCCTAGCCAGTTGCCACGCGCCTCAGCTTGCGGAATAGACATCGGCAGCCCGATTTGAACCGTTCCCAACGTGCTACCTTCGTATAAGATCGCGCTAGCACGATACATGGTGCTGACGCCTGCCGTATTAGGTTGGATGACGAATGTGGGTATGCTAGCTAACTGCAATGTCACTAGGTCTTGATCTGACGCGGCGATTAGGCTGTCGTGAGTATCAAACACGGCCACTTGGGCATTTAGGGTTGAGGCGGCACTGGCAATAATGCCTTCGATTTGCGACACGTTAGGCGGCGTGTCTTCCTCTTCGAGCTGTTCGCGCAGCTGATCGCCAAGTTGCAAGGTCAAGACTTGGAGCGTGTTGCCGTAATTGTCATAAATGCCTTGCGTAATCTGACGCGCTGCCCAAAGGCTAAGCAGGCCGAATCCAACCAGAATCAGGCCAACGTAGGTTGCTAATAAGCGCGCGCGAAAAGACTGTAACATGCGTTAGGCGGTAAAGCGGTAGCCAACGCCGCGCACTGTTTGAATAAGCGCTGGGCGGCTGGCATCGGCTTCAATTTTGCCGCGTAGCCAGCGGATGTGCACGTCTAGGGTGCGGGTGTCACCCAGCCAATCTGTGCCCCAGACCTTATCAAAGATCTCGGCGCGTGTGATGGCGTCACCAGGGCGGCTCATCAGTAGGGAGAGCAGTTCAAATTCTTTGTAACGCAAACTCAGCTCAGCGCCATGCTGATAGGCTTTATGGGCGTCAAAATCCAGCTTGATGCCAGCATGGTCGATCATATTGCTGTCTGGTTTGCTATCGGCATGGTCAAGCTGTACGCGGCGTAACATGGCTTTGATGCGCGCAATTAGCTCACGGGAGCTGAAGGGCTTGGTAAGGTAATCATCAGCGCCTAGCTCTAGGCCGAGAATACGATCCACTTCTTCGCCAAGGGCGGTCAGCATCACAATTGGCACATTGCTCTTTTGGCGCAGTTCACGGCAAACCGCCCAGCCATCCATCACCGGCATCATCACATCCAGCAGAACCAAGCTCGGGTCCCAAGACAGCGCGAGATCTAGACCAACTTGTCCATTATCTGCAACGCGCACGTCATACCCATACTGCGTTAGCGAGCGCATGAGTGGGGTGGTGAGGGTATGGTCGTCATCGATCAATAAGAGTTTTGTTTTCATCGTATTTATTACCGCTTAGTGACGGTTCAGAATGCGGTACAAGGTCAGAAAAAGCACCAACAAGCCACTGACACCAAAGGTTGTACCTAGCAGCGCTGCATCTGTGCCCGCAACAATACCGTGCAGTGTGGCAAAAATATACCCCAGAAACGTTGTGTAGTGCAGCATTCGCCATGGTTTTTGCCCAATATAGCCTTTTACATAGACGCTAAGCGTTGTGAGCAACATTATATAAAAGCCAAGCGTGCCTAAACCAACGTAAAACGGCATATAGGGGCCGGTAAACGGGATTAGTAGCGCACCAAATGTATAGGCGTAGTAAGTATCAAAGAGCAGGGCGCTAGCATGCACTAGCGTTGTGCCAATCGAAAGCCAAGATAAATAATTATGTAAGGCGAGTGAAATCACCGGCGACACATACGTCTTGCTTAGTTGCGTGCTGAGTAACAAGCCCCATAAAACGGAAGCACTTAGCAACAGATAGGCCACTACGCCACTAGAGCGCACTAAATACCACGCTGCTTTTTCACCGGCAAATATGCTGGCAGTCAGCCCCATTTGCGGCCAAAGTAAAACAATTAGCAGACACAATGCAACGCCAATGAGCCCGCTTAGTAGGCCGCGCTGCCATCGCGTTGGTTGTTCTAGAGTCGGTAGATCTGTTGTCATGAGGGTGTTTCCTAGACCTCAATGCCACCCGTTCGCATGCTTCACCAAGTATCGTGGACAAACGGGTGGTTTTAGGTGCGCGTTAGCGCGATGACCGGCTAGACGTGACCGGCTGATTGAGCGACTGCTGCTGCGCTTGTGCTTCAAGTTGCTGCGCGATTGCGGCTGCTTCCGCCGCTTGTTGCCTATCGTTTTGCGCCACCCAGTTTGTTCCAAACCAGGTGGCTAACACCGTCCCTAACACTAGCGTGGCCTTGAGAAAGGCATGGCTCAGGCTTGGGCGACGCTTCTTTTTGCGGTTAGTCGTCATCTTCGTCTAGCGCATCTTCATCATCGTCTTCATCGTCTACGTAACCATTTTCTTCACCAACTTCGGCACCTTCAATTGGGTCTTCAGCAGTGTTTCCGGCCAGCTCTTCCATACCTTCACCGGCTTCTGCGCTTTCGCTGGCTCCCATCTCTTCAGAGTCTTCGTCATATTCTTCATCACCACCACCCATTACCTCATTAATAGTCGTGAGTGCTGTTGGCAAAATGGCTGAGGTCTCACCGTTTGCAGGCCGGAAGACTAAGAATGTGAGTAAGACCAGTACAGTCAAGGTTGCGGCACCAATTAGGTTCATGGTGTTTTGTTTGGATTTCATGGGATTGCTCCTTAGGATAGTTTGTTTGCTTGGATCAGCGGTTAGCAAGTGCTGCTGTGTCTGATGTCTCTATAGTAGAGCCGAGTGGGGCGCACAGGGTTAACGTTGACCTAAGGAGTGTTAACTGCAACTTAAATCTTGCGGCGGCGCAATCCGCTACAATAGCAGCATGAAAGCAAAATCATCTTTTTCCCTAAAGGATCAACTGTTCAATCGTGAAAAGGTGCGTTTCTTAGCCGCACAATTCACCTCGGCGTGGGCCGCCTTTCCGAGCGCGGCATTTATAGAAGACGTTGTGTCTGAATTTCCGAATTTGGAGCTAAAGGCGCGAATTGCGCATATTTCGAAGTGTTTACATGTGGCATTGCCAGCACACTATCCAGACGCGCTGCACCTTATTCTGACGGCATTACCGCCAGCACTTGACCCAACCCGGTCTGATGATGATTTTGGCGATTTTATTATTGCGCCACTATCGCATTACGTTGCCACATATGGCTGTTCAGCGGTACACCTGGCGGCTTCATTGGCTGGCTTGCGTGAAATTACCATGCGATTTTCAGCCGAAGATGCTATCCGGACCTTTATCAATGCTTTTCCTGAGCAGACCATGGCTTTTTTACAAGAGTGCACCACGCATGAGAACTATCACGTGCGTCGCTTAGCAAGTGAAGGAACGCGCCCTAAGCTGCCGTGGGCTGGGAAATTGCTAATCGATTACACCGTGCCGGTGACAATTCTGGACAGCCTGTATGCCGATAACACGCGCTTTGTGACGCGTTCGGTTGCGAATCATCTCAATGACATTAGCAAGATTGATGCGCCGCTTGTTATCTCTATATTGCAACGTTGGCAAGAGAGTGGGGCGCAAGCTGAAAAGGAAATGGCGTTTATTATTCGGCACGCAACGCGTACGCTGGTCAAACAGGGGAATTTAGCGGCGCTGGCTCTGATGGGCTACGGCGAAGCGCCACAGGTAAAAATCACAGCATTTAGCACGTCAACGCCAACCGTTGCAATTGGTGACGCATTTTTGTTTTCATTTACATTGGATTGTGAAACTGATCAACGCCTGCTGGTTGATTATGAGATGGTGTTTGCCAACCCCAATGGTAAGGCCAGCAAGAAGATGTTCAAGCTCAAACAGCTTGCCGTAAACGCCGGTCAGCAGGTGGAATTGCGCAAAAAGCATCCCATGCGCTTGATGACAACCAAGCCACTGTTTCCCGGCACGCATACGATCACGCTACAAGTGAACGGACAGCGCTTTGACTCGCTGTCGTTTGAATTGTTGGCTGCTTAGGCGCAATTATTCGTTGAACATCTCGTGATAAGACCGATCTAGGTCATCATCCGAAAGATGCGCATAGCGTTTGGTAATCTCAATGTTCTTATGGCGTGCAAGCTCTTGTGCCAGCCGTAAATTACCACCAGACGCACGTAAGACATACGTTACAAAGTAATGCCGAAAAGAGTGGGGCGTTATCGTGCCTTTGGCCTCGTCACCAAGTGCGGTTGTTACCCAATCGTCCACAATATTGCGGGCGGTGACAGTACTGATCGGCTTTGTCTTCTTCCCAGCGCCTTTATCATGCCGTGAAAAAACGGGCAGGGTGGCGAGCGGCTTGCCCATTGTGCCATCTTGTGGGGCACGCGCTTTGTGGTACCGCTTGATCGCGTCTGCAGCCCGCTCAGAGAAACGTACCAGCGCCTCACGTCCGCCTTTAATCGTGACAATAGCGCGGCGTTCGGCCCAATCAAGCTGCCCACGCAGGAGGGCGGTTGCCTCAGAGACGCGCAGGCCGGTGTCTGCCAACGTCAGCAGCAGCGCCGCGTCACGATAGACACGCAACTGTTCACGCGCATCATCAATTTCATGATTTGCCGCCCGTGACGCCACAAAGAGCACTTGTTCTATTTGTTCACGTGGAAATGGCGGGATTTTGGGCGCAACCTTGCGTTGCCGCCGCTTGATAAATGCACGCACTTGAATGAGATTGATTGGGAGCTGGTATTCGCTGATCAGGAATTCATAATAGCCAATCAATGCGGTGAGATATAAGCTTTCTGTAGCAGCTGCATAGTCTCTAAGATTGGGTAAATACCATTTTAGCCACTGTAGATCAGCGTCACTGACAGGCGCTTTCTCAATATCGATTGCATGCGTACTGAGTACTTCTGTCAACAGCTTTAGCGCCTGATGGTATGTGCGCGCAGTGTTTGCGCTTCGGCTCGCATCAACCAAATCGATATAGTCTGTAATAGACTGGGCTATTGTGATGGGAGAGCGGGGCGCTTCTGTCATAGTTAGTGGGGCGCTAATACGAGCGTTTGTTGTAAATACTTTTGCTGCTGCTTGTGCAAACAACAAACAGATCAGAACTGCTCTTAGTGTAACAAACTGTTGATAATTTCTGTAGCAGAACGCATCTTAATATTTCTTGTTTAAAAGTTATCCACAGATTAGCGTTATTCACCTGCAGGCGTGAAACATGTTTCACGCCTACTTTCTAACCAAAATACTGTTTGGTTAGAAAGTAGGCCGATTGTAAGGTTAGAATTCGCCTCCCTGCTAGGTGGCTTGGTTGGTGGTTGTTCTAACCGAAATAATCAGATTTAGGCCGGATTATGTACATTCATGAATTTTGCCGTATTCCATGAAATTCGGTATTTTCGTGAAACATCAAAATCAACGTTTCACAGGCCATTTTTAGCTTTACTCTTTTGTTGTGATAATGAAACTTATCGAAACCTTAGTTTCTGTTAGCCAAGGCTACCCTACAAATTAGCGTTCTGTGGCGTTATTGTGAAATTGCTCTAAAAACGCCACGCAGACCGTAATCAGATCTGCCCATTCTGTGTGTGGAATCGCAGGCGTCCACTCAGCATGCTTAAGCCCTAACATCAGCAATGGCGCTAGCGCACCTGTACTGCTCATTTGTTCTATTAGCGTATTACCAAGCTCAGGTGTCCAATCCGCAACTTCAATTTGCGCCAGCCGACGCTTGTGCGCTAGTAGCGTTCTAACAAACTGTAATTCTTCGTTAGAAAGATCTAGCTCAGCTACGAGCGCCTTAGCATCAGTTGCATAAGACAATAGGCCAGCTAAAAACAGCAAATGCTTATACGTGTAGCCACTAGGCGTTGGTTGTTCTATAAAGTCTGAAATGCGAATGCGAAAACGACCAATGCGTGCTGAAACTAAGCCAAACGCAAATTCTGAGGCAGAATCAACATCATGAATGCGATGCAGCACAGATAACAGCCCAGTTAGGCTATCTAGCGTTCTCAGCGTGATTTCCCAATCGCCCGCCGCTTTGATCTTGGCAAGGTCCGGAAATTTCGTTTCTAAGCCCCCTAACACTGCCAATGTGCGCAACACAATCGACGGTTTACCGTCACCCAAAGCTAGCAGCAAATGTCGATAGTCAGCGGCAACTGGTGGTGCATCAATTTGCGTTTTCACATAAGCTTTTGTGTCAGCATGCAGTTGGACGCCAAGCGCCATCGCCATCCGCAAATAATTTACAACCGCCCCGCTCTTCACATCAGTCCCTGTCGCTAGGCGCTTCAAAACACCATTGCGCATATCAGCGACGCCATGCGCAGGATCTAAAAATCGATGCGGCGCATTTAGGCCGACGGCCATTGCCTCAAACGTCATTTCCTCTTGCAGCAGATGCGCCACAATGTCAGCACCCTGCTGCTTCACCAAGGTAAAGGTGTAAACCTGATAATTACTCTCAAGCGTAAACATCAACCGCTCTGTTGTAATGCTACCGACCAATTCAAGCGGTAACGCCTCTGCTAAATGTGCGTACACAGCAGCTAGCTCACCAGCAACAATCAGCCCAAACTGAGTGAGTTTTTGCTTACGTAGCGTCCGAGCGATGGTTTCTCCATCAATCCACGCCTGCCCTAGCGTCTGCGGCCACGCCTCTGTAATTTCAGAAACAACGCCTGGAAACGGTAACGGTGGCGTTTCGCCCGTGTCAAAGTAAATCAGCTGATGCCGTTCTGTTGGTCGATTATTTTTTGCGATCATAGCTGCATCTGTTGCAGATTGTCCTTGCCCCACAACTTGGTCAGTAATAAGGGCGTTCCACGGTTCGTTTGTGTTTATGTTGCCAAGTGTTGGCTTAATAAGCTTCTTTTTTGACATTTATTGCCTATACGCATTATTTGTTGCGATTAGTTTGATCAACTCAGTAGTAAGTTTAATCGAAAAGTGCGCAGCAAATGCTGCGCACTTTTAGCACTTTACTTTGTGCTTATTCAGTAATGAATGCGCCGTCTTTTACAACACCGATATACGGCAAGTTACGCATATATTCGTCAACATCGAGGCCATAGCCGACAACAAATTTATCAGGAATTTGGAAGCCAACATAGGTAAGATCAATATCAACTTCGCGGCGCTCGACCTTATCTAGCAGCGTACAAACCGTTAGCGACGCTGGATTGCGCGTTGCCAAAATCTCTAGCACATTGGCTAATGTGTTACCCGAATCGATGATATCTTCAACCAAAATCACGTCACGACCGCTAATGTCTTCTTTCAAATCCATTGTCAGCCGCACTTGACCACTAGATTCACGCGCACCAACGCCATAAGACGAAACTGCCATGAAATCAATCGTGTGCTGCGTATCAATTGCGCGCATCAGGTCTGTTAAGAACACCACCCCACCGCGCAAAATGCAAACTAAGTGCAAGTTTTTATCTGCATAGTCTGCACTAATCCGCTTGCCGAGCGCCCTAACACGCGCAGAAAGCGTTTCTTCATCAATCAAAACTTCACCAAGAACGTCGTCTGGATTAAAATTTGGCATCAGTCTTCCCTTATTCTCTATGCAATGATTTATACACGTTCTGTTGGCACTTCATGATGCCAACGACAGCGCGCCTGATACTCTTCTGTACCACCAACTAAGATAATTGGATCGTCAGAGCGGGCTGGCCGCCCATCAATGAGGCGCTGTGTGCGCGTCGCTTCGTCACCACAAACAATGCAGATTGCCGTCAGCTTTTGAACATCTTCGGCTTGGGTAAGCAGAATTGGGATCGGGCCAAACGGTTCGCCCCGAAAGTCCATATCCAACCCCGCAATAATAACGCGAATGCCCCGCTCTACTAGGTCCTGAACAACATCAGCAACCTTCCAATCAAAGAATTGGGCTTCATCAATTGCAACAACCGTGGTGTCGTCTGCCAGCAATTCATACACCTTTTGAATATCATCAATTGGCGTTGCGTTGAATTCATTCCCCACGTGGGAAACAACCTTATTCTTACTGTAACGGTCATCGACTTGCGGCTTGAAGACCTGCAATTTTTGACGGGCAATTTTTGCACGCCGTAACCGTCGGATCAGTTCTTCTGACTTGCCAGAGAACATTGGCCCAACAATAACCTCTGCGTTACCTGGTTTTCTTTTTGTCATACTCATCGTTAGAGACAAAATTAGCAACAAGCGCCCTCACCTGTTGGGTGTTGCCGCTTATTACCACTTGCTAAAATTTAGTTTACTGTAATCAAAAAGGCAGATGCGAAATGCATCTGCCTTGATGGGTTTAAAATCACTATAAAGCGAAGCGTGTTGAGACTACTCTTCAGCAGTCGCGCCACCAGCAGTGGTTGCTGGTAATTCGAAGCCAAGTGCACGGAGACCTTTCTTAAGGTCAATCAAGCTCTTGCGGCCGAACCCGGCTAGGTCTAGCAGTTCGTCTTCGTTTGCTTCAATCTTAGCTACAGCTTGGCCTACGGTTGTAATGCCAGCAGCTTCTAGTGAAGCAACAGCACGTTTACCAAGATCCAATTCTGCAATACTGACTTCATCTGATACTTCAGATGCTTCTTCTTCCTTCGCTGCTTGGGTTTCCAAGTGGCTACGGCGAGCATCCAATTTACGCATGAAGCGTTCAACCTGCCCTTCCGTATCGATGATACGTTGGGTGCCGGTATAAAATGGGTGGTTACCAGACCAAACATCAACCCGTAGTTCAGGCAATGTTGAGCCAATGGTCATTACAACTTCGCCGTTGCAGTAAACCTTAGCATCTGGATACCATTCTGGATGGATATCACTCTTAGGCATTAGTCAGCTCCTGCTGCAGATTGCAATGGAATAATTGAAACCCGTTTGCGCCCAGAGGCCATTGTGTTGAATTTTACGTGACCGTCCGCAATTGCGTACAGTGTATGATCACGGCCTACTCGTACAAATTCGCCAGCATGCACGCGGGTACCGCGTTGTCGGATAATGATGTTGCCGTTGCGGACAAGTTCACCACCATACTTCTTTACGCCGAGGCGCTTTGCATTACTGTCGCGACCGTTACGAGATGAGCCACCGCCTTTTTTATGTGACATGACGTTATCTCCCTATCTAAAACTAAATATTTTTTGTTTTTTAGCCTACAAGTGACTCAATTTTGAGCCGCGTATAGGTTTGGCGATGGCCTTGCGTCTTCCGATAACGCTTTTTAGGCTTGTAATGGAAAACACGAATCTTCGGGCCTTTGAAGTGCTCAACGACCGTAGCTTTCGCGATTGCGCCATCTACCTTTGGCTGACCGACACGCACAGCGTCACCGTCAGCAATCAGCATGACCTCAAGGTCAATGCTTTCACCTGGCTCGATGGCCAGCTTTTCAACTTCGATTACCCCGCCTTCTTCGGCGCGATATTGGCGATTGCCACTTTCTACAATTGCGTACTTCATTTTCTTTTCCGCTAAAAATAGCGCAAAACACTTATAAAAGTGCGTTGCGCTCATTGAACATACGAAACAAAGCCCCGCATATGCGGGGCAACCAAAGAATTATAACGATGTACAGATAGCTTGTCAATTAGCTAGCTAAAAAATCATCAATTACGTTTTTAGAGATCCGATAAACCGATCCCAGTTTCTTGGCTTTCAAGTCACCACTTTCAATCATGGCCATCACATCAGACTCGGCAACCTGCAAATAGCTGGCCGCTTGCGCAGGCGTCATGACATCTGGCGCAGCACTTGCGGCAGACACCGCACCAACAACAGCGCCACCTGCAACAGGTGCGGCCGCTGGCGCTGCCGGAGCAGCCGGAGCCGGAGCCGCTGGCGGTACTGCCCCACCAAAGGCTTGATTCATAATGTTGCCAATCCCAATCCCAGCGCCGATACCAGAGGTTAGACCAGCACCACCGCTTTGATTAGAGGCTGCCTCACGCATCGCATCCGCAGCTTGCAGTTGCATATAGGTTTGCGTGTCCAGCAAGCCCATTGCGCGTAATTCTTCAGCAGACTTATTGCTTGGCTTGAGCGACTCAATATAAAACGCCTTGAGCGTAATCCCAATCGCTTTGAAGTCGTCTTGGACTTTGGCGCGGATCCCCGCTCCAATTTCTTCGGTAAGGCCAATTACGTCTAATACGTTTTTGCCTTGCTTTGTGCCAAGTTCACCCAGCATATCTTGCAATTTACTTAGCAGCATCGCCCGCAGACGGCCTTGAATATCCGCCGTGGTGTAAGCACCTTGTTGCCCTACAATTTGGTTAACAAACTGTTGCGCGTTGGTAATTGCAAAAGAATACACCCCAAACGCTTGCAACAGCGTAATTCCCAGCCCGACACCTGGATTTTTTACCAAGATCGGCTGTGGTGTGCCCCATTTTTGATCTGCAAAGTCACGCATGCTAACAAAATAGACTTCAGCCGGAAATGGCGTTTTGTCGTTGAACAGCGTCTTACTTACGGTTTCAATAATAATTGGGATATTGGCAGTTGTGAGCGTGTGACGCCCTGCATCAAACGTGTCCAAGGCCTTGCCGTCGCGGAAGAACACTGCATTTTGCGATTCACGCACAATCAGCTGTGAGCCGATGCGGAAATCTCCGCTGCCACTTTCCGGCACGCGACGCACAATTTCATTGCGCATTTCGCTTGGATATTCGATAACGTCAAAAATTCTTCGACGAGCCATTTAGTTCTTACTCCTTATTTGTAAGGTTTCAAGTTCAAATTTCAAAAGACGAATGCCGTGCGGCTTACAGCCCTGTGAGCAGATGTTGCCGATTGTTGAACGCATCGACCAGCCCTTGGGCACGTGAGGTCAAGTTGCGAATGGCAGCTGGCAATCCATCTGTCCCAACAGACAAGTTGAGATTATCAACAGCAGCGACAATAGCATCTAAGCCATCCATCATTGACATATCATATTGATAGATTTGTTCAAGCTCTGCTTCGTTGATTTTGACTTTGTCAAAAAAGCCAGAATACCCGTAGCTTGCCGTCCGCACTGAATCAACAAAGATGCGCAATTTCGTTACAGCCCGCTCTACATCGTCTAGATATTCATACTGCCCTTCGCTCACCAGCACCGTTTGCACTTCTGACACGCGCCCAACCAGTTCTTCAGCCCGGAAGGCGATTGCATCACGCACTAACTTGTCAGCGCTGCGCCGATTGTCGCGCTCAATGTACCCGTTCAGGCCGGGTATTTTATCCATGAATTTTTCTACAGACGTTCGCCATTCATTGATTTTGCCGTAAACGTCGCCACTTTGTGTTCCGTCGTCCATTTAAGTCTCCTATCGTTAGAGGTCTAGTTGTTAATCGTTATCACGCAGCCACTGCTTTTACACAGCTTAGCTGAGGAAATATTCTGTACCGCAGTATTCGCAGGCGCTAACGCCTTTGCCAGCAAGCGAAACCGTGCCACCACAGCGTTTACATTCGCTAAGATCGCGCAAATTCGCCGCTTCAGCGCTGTACAGAACGCCATCGTCCCAGTTGATATAGCCATTGAAAATGCCTAAGCCCACTAGGTTGTATATCCATTCTTTGACTTGGTCTACAGTAGAGCCAAGTTCAAAAACAGCATCAGGAATTGTAAGTTTGCCACGCGCTTGTACCATTTCGTACAGTTGGCGCTGCTTTTGTGCGCTGGCAGCCTTCGCGGCATCTTTTTCACCGCGATTACGCAAAATCACGCCAGCAACAATGATTGGGATCACAACGATCGCAAGGATCACAAGTCCCGCAATAAAGCCGGGAATTCCAACGCCCATAAAGAGCATCATCGCCAATAAAATGACCACGCCGAGCACACCAATGCCAATCCCAGCTGAAACCAACACCGCGCCTGCATTCTTACCTTGCATAAAGTTTCTATCTTTGTTTGCTAAACTGAAAATTTCTTAACTTTCGGTTGTTTCCCTATTTAGAGTAACAGTTAAACGCGCAGAAAGTCACACATTTGTGGTTAGCGGAACCCGCCACCACCACCGCCGCCGGAAAATCCGCCGCCGCCACCAGAGAAACCGCCCCCACCGCCCCAGCCACTGGAGCCGCCGCCGCGATAAGTACTGCTGCTGCCACTGCCGGGAGGCGGCGCTGGAGGCGTGCTAATTGTGCGCCCCATCGTATTGAGCGCACCAACTAAGCCATCCCCAAGTGAATTCAATCCACCGGCCATTCCCATCCCAATTTCATCAAGCGATGGGACGCCACCACCTTCTTTGCGGTCACCACCGGCACTTGGCAGGCCACCGCCTCGGCCCGGCATATAAATGCCCCGCCCGTAAGGACGGCCGCCCCCAACCCAGACTGGGCGATACCACCCCGGCGTTGGCGTTGCTGGCACTTGAGAGAACACGTGGATCCAACGGCGCTCTAAGCCAAACGCAATGGCATAGGGCAAGTATTTTTCAAACTGATCGGTTACATGCTCTAGATCAACATATTTATCGATATTCTGCATGTAGGTCTTGAATGCGTTCCACTTGGCCGCTTCCAAAGCACCTGCTTCGGTCTTGACCGGCATATAGCGTGACATCACACACAGGCTTAGGCCAAACAAAATCGGGCCAATCCCAATACAGGCCGCAAAGCTCGTGAAGTTTGAGACAATGCCCATCATCAGCATCAGAAACAGCACCCCACCAATGAGCGAAATAATGCCTAAGGTAAGGTAGCCTGCTCGCACCTTATCCGGCGCACCTTTGAATAAGCCAGCGGTCGTCGCATCTTGGTACATCCGATTTTTGATACCGGGCAAGCCATCATGAAACTTACGTGGCAAGGTTGCCGTTACAGACCGTTTTGATTTACCAAGGAAAAAACTATCAAACAACGCGCGTTCATAGCTAGATGAATTCTCTTTTGTTGGTTCGGCTAGTTTATTGAAAACAAACGTCTTCTTGACAGTTTTGAACGCCCCAGCCTTTTGTTCTTCCAATAATTCAACAAATCCACGCCGTGCAAAATCAACCAGCGTTGCCGTAATGTCATGCATATCGGCTTGCTCATCAATCAAAACGCCAACAATGCCTGGTGCCAAGTCTGAGGGCGGCTCTGTAATATAGTCTGGCACGCCGCTAACTTCTGGGTCTTTGCCGCGTAGGAACCACAGCATATAAACGCCAAGCGGACCGAATATAAGCCCCAACAAGGCCAAAACGGCTGCACCTAAGTCAAACAGCGGCTGTAAGCGGGCACGCTCTGCATCAGCGGCAATTTGCGCATCAACGGCGGCTTGCCAACTTGGCGGCCCCACAGTAATTGCGCCATGCGCAAAGCCAACGCGCACATTTACACCTTCGCCAGGCTGAATTGGACCAGCCACTTCAATAGTTGCAGTGCGGTTGTCTAGAGAGGTCTCCCAAAACGCGCGATTTGCGCTTTCAATTTCAGGTTCTCGAATAAATTCAGTGCCTTCTGGCAAGTTGATTGTGATCGTGGAGTCTTCAATGGGGAAGCTATGGTCATCTGGCAGTGCAAACCAACTCAATACATCGCCAGTTTCATACTGCCGCACTGGCCCGTCCACAATATATTCCATAATGTAGGTACGGGTAGCGTTTTGCTCTTGTGGGAAGTTCCAGACAATTTCGTACTGATTGCCTCGATCAATTACGTGGTACGTATAGGGATCACCCCGCCCTTCGCGATAGGGCTGATCAGGCTCATACACAATAAAATCACGCAGGTCTTCCGTATTTGCTTTATGCCGGTAGACAAACCCTTCTGTAAACGTGCCAGTCAAGAACGTAATCTCTTGCGTCTCTTTGACATGCATTGTGCCGTCGGTATTCACCGTCAGTTCAACGTCATGCCGCTCCCAGACAACCGTTTTGTTCTGAGCAACAGCCGCCCCAGATAAAACGCTGAACAGCGCCAAGAATACAATTAGGCTTAGAGTTAGCTTACGAGTTTTGAGCATAGAAAGATGTGATTAGTTTGTGCGCAATTGCGAACACAAACACGACACTATTACATTAGCATCGACAGAGATTTGAGACAACTATTTTGGGTTCCGATTGGGTTCGAATGTGGTTGCAGCGGCGAATAAAAGGATCACGTACTTAAGCCTACGCATCTGCTGTAAAAAAGTTGCGTTTAAATAAAAACAGACAGCCAAAATGACTGTCTGTTTTTGTAGTCTAGCGTTAGGACAAGCCGCTTGGCACAAAGATCAGCGGTGAAATATCGGCATGGCCAGTTTGTTCTTCAAACTTATTGACCCGGCCAAACAACTGCTGCACCTTCTTTTCTACACCGGCATAGTCTAGAAGATCTAACATCCCTGCCGTATCACGCATTTCACCTGATTCGGTTGGCACTAGGCGCATGCGTTTGATGCCTTTTAGCAATGCGCGGCGCCCTTCTACGCCTAAGTTCGCTAGCGCGATATCAAGCACATCGGTGATGTGTTCACGTGGACCATAGATTTTTGCCGCAGATGCCACTTCAGCAAATTTATCGTAGCCAGGAATAATTGCACCAGCTGGCATTGCAAAGAACTTGATGACATCGTACAACGCTTCAAGCGCTTGGGCTGGATAGTAATACAGATAGAGCCGTGCGCCTTCTAGGAAGAAGTTATAGTGCGCTGCTTCATCAATGGCAATTGCTTGCGCGCCCTTGGCCAGCACTGGATCCACATCATTCGCAAAGTAAGGGTCGAAATGCTTACCTGTCAAGATCAGGCCAGTATTCAAATAGTTAACTTGCGTTGCACGCTCTTGGATAACCGTATAGAAGAGCATGTGCATGGGGTTATCCCAAGGCAGCTCGTATTCATTTTCGCGCAAAGCGTATTTGTATTCTTCAATCCATTCTGGCGTGCGGAAGCGAGAAAAAAGCAATGCGTTTTCCCAAAGGTCAGAGTGTTTCTCTTCTTCAGATCCCCAGCGAATGTGGAAATGTGAGCGCCCGTAGCTTTTCCGGATGACTTGCAAAAATTTGAACACATAGTCTGGGACATATTGTTCAACGGCAAAAAAGCCTTCTAAAATTGTATTTAACTTTTCTGAATGATCTGTCCGCATATTGCGCCAGTCATAATCAGTATTTGGATTCCAGTTACGCGTTTTTTGTGAGCGTGAAACATACCAGCGATAAAGACCTAAAAACGAGCGTTCGATCAAAAGGTCTTTTTCTGCATTAGAAAGCAACCCCACCGGCCCACTTGGCTGATGATCGGCTATCTCGCTCCGAATTTCTTCTAAAGTCATAATTCCCTCATGGCAGCGCATTGACGCCACCGGCATTTAGTAAACGCCTGTATGCTTACTAAGCAAAAACACTACAGTAAACTTAGGCAGACTTACTGTAGTGTTTTATAAACCAATATTGTTTTATTTGGCTAGGTTAGTTTACAGTCAAGTTAGTGTGTACAGTATACAACCCTAAGCGGCTGCGCACCTTTGTTTCAACTGCACTAATATCTGCCCCTTCTGCTGCTTTTACTGTCACATCAGCCACCCGACCAAGGCGTTTGTCGCCATAGGCCTCAACTGTGTAAGATGCGACTTCATCCATTGCTGCCAAATCAGCGCCAAAGACATCTTTGATTAGCGTGAAATTCAACTCAGGCTTGAAGATCTTGCCAACGGCTGTCAATGGAATTGCATCCAGAATGTAAATTTCTTTTGGAATTGCCGCACGCTCACCAATATTGTCTTTTGCAAACTGCAGCAGTTCTGCAACGGTTGCAGTGGCATCTGGTTTCAGCTCAACATAGCATACTGGCATTTCACCAACTTTTGCATCTGGTCGGCCAACTGCAGCGGCTAGCGCAACAGCAGGATGCTCGTGCATTGGTTCTTCAATCAGCTTCGGATCGATGTTGTGTCCACCGCGAATGATGAGCTCTTTCTTACGACCGGTTAGCCAGAGATAGTTATCTTCATCCAAACGGCCCATATCGCCAGTATTTAGCCAACGGTCACCGCCGTCACCTGCATCAAAGAACGCGCCTTGGTTGTGGAAGTCATCGCGGTAGCCAGGGAAAATGTTTGGCCCACGTAATGCAACCACACCAATTTCGTCTACTTCGCACCAACGTACAAATTTGCCTTGCTCAACAATCGCTGTGCCCCACTCTTCATATGGGAAGCGCAAGCCAACAGAGCCAACCTTGGTTTGCCCATACAGTGGGTTTACAGATGCAACTGATGTTGATTCTGTCAGCCCATAACCTTCAAGAATTTTGATGCCGGTTTTTTCTGTAAATTGGCGTTCAAGCTCTACTGGAAGCGGTGCAGCACCTGAGGTGGTGAGTTTGATAAAGCTCAAGTCAATTCCATCGGTTGGAACATTGAGCAAAGAGGTATAAAGCGTTGGCACAGCTGCAAACATATTACAGTTGTAATGCTTCATAATTTTCCAGAAATTATCAATTACACCATCACCACGGAACCCAGATGGCGTCGCAACAACTGTGGTTACCCCGTGGATCCAATTTCCAAGCCCAATCGCAATCGCGCCATAGTTATGGAATAGTGGGAGGCCTAATAAGTTAGCTGTATTTGGACTGTTGTCTACACTCACACCTGCAATCCAACTATCGATTACTTGGTTAGAGTGAATGTGAGTTGCCAATTTAGGCGTACCGGTTGTTCCACCGGTGTGGAAGTAAGCCGCTACGTCTGTGCTTTCAATTTTGCGGCCACTTGTTAGGCTAGTGCGGCTGTATTTGGCTTTTGTCGCATCAAAGTCCATTACTTTGACTTTGAGCGATTCTTTACCTTGCTTACGGGTCATTACTTTGACCACTAACTTTGCCAAGCCAGAGACATATTGCCCCATATCAATCGTCAAGACTGCTTCTAGGGTTGGCACTTTATCAGCGATTTGAGCAACTTTTTCCCAAATATCGGTTTTGATGAACGGGCTCAATGTGACCAACACTTTTGTTTCAGCGTGGTTCATGATTTCGGCAATCACGTCTGGCTCAAGCAACGGGTTGATTGGGTTTGCAATCCCCGCAGCTTCACCGCCGTATAACGTGAAATAGGTTTGCGGCAAGTTTGGCAGCACGTAACTAACCGTATCATCCTTACCGACGCCCAAAGCATGAAACATATTGGCTGTTTGGGTAATTTCACCAAGCAAATCGGCATATGAAAAATCGACCGAATTTTCATATTTATTTCCAGCTGCTTGCATGAAGAAACGTAGTGCGTGTTGACTACCAAATTTCTTAGCCCCAGTTTCAAACACGTTGTAGGTGCTTGTAGGCAAACCCCGTTCAGCAAGCGGCGTTTGTTCAAAATCGACAATATCTTGTAATGTGCTAAAACCGCCCATTTCTTAATCCTTTTTCAAAATAAGTTGCAGTGTAAGTATGTGTGTGGCAACACCGCGTTCAACGTGGGTAAAGCGTGACTTACAAACCATTTGTTTACAAATCACTGTCCTGATTGTATGCAGACCGTTCTTATCCGTCAACCTATCCCGCACGCAAGCGCGTAAGTTAACGTCCATTTTTTTATAGATCCAAAGCCCAATTCAAAATTATGGGTCCGGATACTCAGACAGGCTTTGTGGTACGTGGCTTTGCATAACCAACCAGCCGTTTGTTAGCGCCTCTTCAATCTCTTGAAACGGCCGCTTACCCGCAACCCAACGCTCAACGACGACAATCCCATGACAAGGCTGCTCCACAAAGATCACAGTGCGCGGATCGTTTGTGTCTTCTAAAGCTTCTGCTGCGGCAAACGCGGCTGCCGTGGCGTTTGCCAAAATATTTGTCCCGCAAGACACCGGGTATGCGTAAAACGATTTATCTAACACCACACATTCAACGTGTGCCGCGTCATAAGATGCAACGCCCACGTGCCCGTGCAACAAAGACCGCACCTTAGGCCGCATAACGCCCGCAGCCGTCTGTTCAGTGCCCGCATGTTCACAAACGCCAAACAGCTCAACTGCCTCAACTGACGGTGCGATTTGTTCGCGCCCTTCAATACTTTGGACTAACGCCCCCATGCGGCCAGCCTTTACGCCGGTAATCAGGGTAGTGTCGCTGCGCTTGATTGCGCGCTTATCAACAAACTTTGCACTGCCGGTTGCCGTCGTGACCAAGCCGCCAAGGTCAGGATCATAAGTCGCATAGCAGCCTTCGCTGTATTGCGCTGCAATCGCATCGCCTAAGCCCCGGAAGCCAAGCAGTTTTACAACATCCACTGGATCAGTAAAAAAGCCGTACTCAGTAAATGTTTTACCAGCCCGCACTAAGTCGTTTGGCGTTTCAGAGGTATTCCAACGCGCCGCCGCCAGCTGTTCATCAAGATAGATGTGATCTTTCACATCAACAGTGTTGAGGAATGTGGCAATCCGTCCGCCGAGGTTTTCAATAAAATCGGTTGGATTGTGGAATGGAATTTTGGCGTACGCCCCAGCAAGATCAATATGCAACCCGTAATCTGGCCAATCGGCGTCACCAATCAACCCCATGATGCGGATGCTGATAGCCTGCCCTTGCAGAATGCGCGCCATGCCCACCAGGTCATGCCGTTGCAGCTGCTGATGGATCACTTCTGAACCATGTGCCCCTAAGCCAGGGATTTCAACCGTTTTGGCGGCTTCATAGGGCAAATCGCGCAGCGCATCAATATAGCCTTGACGCTCTACAAACTGCGCAGTTGTCAGGTCAACAAACGTCAGCACCTGTGGCCGGTGCGGTAATTTGAAGCGCCGCTTACCATTTAGCAAAAGCGCCCCATCTCGGTCAATTGCAATTGCGCCCGGCATGGTCGTAATCAACAAATCGGTTGTTGCGTCCGGTTCTGCTTGGACATGATGTCCGTTATCGGTGAACCAATCCGCAAGCTGGCTAGTCACACGCGCCAGCCGCGCATTAGATGCCCCAGCTACAAAACAAATAGTTACCGGTTGCAACCAATCATGTAGTTTGATTTTTTGAACAGGTAAAGGAAGTATTGTCATTATGTCGTATTGCCTATACGCAATAAATTAGTCTCTAAATGAATGAACCAGTGCCATCATTTATAAAAAAACTGGCTACTTTAGTGTGGCAGCCGCCTGCACATAAAACAGTAACACCGTACTGCCATATTTGCGTCGATCTTTTTCTTGTAAGTTTGTCAGCGTGATGTCTTCAAGCTCAACAGGATCAATTTGCACAATCACTTGCGCATCTGCATCCGCCAGCAATTTTGGGTTGTTATCAACCGCTCGCAACGCGTCAAGCCACAGCTTTTTATACTGCGGTGGTGCAATATACACCAGATCAAAAGGCTGTTTAGGAGGCTTCGCTACAAATTCAATCGCATTGGCCTGCAACACAGTAGCCTTATCGTGCAACCTTGTTGTTTGCAAATTCTCGTTGATTGTCTTTATCGCTGCCGGATGCAGGTCTAAAAATAGACAATGCTCTGCGCCACGACTCAGGCATTCAATGCCAACACTGCCAGTCCCGGCGAACATATCTAAACAGCGGATGCCGTGAATATCCCACCCAATAATGTTGAACAAGGATTCTTTCACCCGATCCATAATTGGCCGCGTGGAGTCGCCCGGCACGCGCTTAAGGCGCATGGCCCGCGCACTTCCTGAAATTACTCGCATAACGTCTCTTTACTTAGGTCTCTAGCATCTTTTGGCATTTTTACAGCCGGATTTACTTTCTATTTTGAAAAACCGTTCTGTCAAAACTAACAACGCCTTAAACAAAAAGAGCTAATTCAGCCCGATTATAGTCAATCAACGCCAAATTAGCTCAATTTTGTTATTTAGCAGGTCTAGCCAAGCAAGCCAGGAATTTCTTCTGGGTGTTTTGCAACCTTCACGCCAGCGGCCTGAAGTGCGGCAATTTTGTCTGCTGCGGTGCCTTCACCACCTTCAACAATCGCACCAGCGTGGCCCATGCGTTTGCCCGGAGGGGCTGTTTGGCCAGCAATAAAACCAACCACAGGCTTGGTCATGTTGGCCTTGATGTATTCCGCTGCTTGTTCTTCAGCGTTCCCACCAATTTCACCAATCAAGACAACCTTTTCGGTTTGTGGATCTGCTTCAAACATTTCCAACACGTCAATAAAGTTGGTCCCGGCAACCGGATCGCCACCAATCCCAACACAGGTTGATTGGCCTTCACCAGCTTGTTGCAAAGCGTGGATCACTTCATAGGTCAGTGTGCCTGACTTTGAAACAATCCCAATGCGCCCTGGGCTTGCAATGTGCCCCGGAATAATGCCGACTTTTGATTCGCCCGGCGTCAAAAGACCTGGGCAGTTCGGGCCAAGCAAGCGTACTGGTTTGTTTTCCAAGTAAGCTTTAGCACGCATCATGTCAGAAATTGGCACACCTTCGGTGATACACACAATCAATTCGACGCCAGCATCAGCAGCTTCGTAAATTGCGTCTTCAACAAAACGGGCTGGCACGAAAATCAACGAGCAGTTTGCGCCCGTTGCTTCTACCGCGCGTTTGACGGTATCAAACACAGGTACCTTACCGTCAATAACCCATGCGCCACCTTTACCAGGGGTCACACCAGCTACGACTTGCGTGCCGTATTCCGCCATTTGCGTGGCGTGAAACAGGCCTTGCTTGCCGGTAATACCTTGAACAACAACTCTTGTGTCTTTGTTAATTAGAATACTCATCTTAGATCCACCCTTACGCTGCAGCAGCGGCAGCAACTGCTTTTTGGGCAGCTTCAGCCAGTGATGTTGCCGTAATCATGTCAGATCCTTCTAACAAGGCGCGGCCTTCTTCTTCGTTGGTCCCAACCAAGCGCACCACCATTGGCACGTTGACGTCTACCAATTTCATGGCTTCCAAAATACCGGTTGCAACGTCATCACAGCGTGTGATCCCACCAAAAATGTTGATGAGCAATGCTTTTACTTTTGAGTCGCTCAAAATGATCTTCATTGCAGCAGCAACTTTTTCTGGACCTGCGCCACCACCAATATCTAGGAAGTTTGCTGGTGAACCGCCAAAGAAGTTCACAATATCCATCGTGCCCATTGCCAAGCCAGCACCGTTGACCATACAGCCAATGTTGCCATCCAATTGGATGTAGGCTAGGTCATGTTCGCGGGCTTCTTTTTCGCTTTCTTCGTCTTCATCTGGATCGCGCATCGCTTCCAAGTCTGGGTGACGATAGAGAGCGTTGTCGTCCATGTCGATTTTGCCATCAACCGCGAGTAGTTCGCCGTCTGCGTCAATAATCAATGGATTGATTTCAGCCAAGGTTGCGTCGGTGTTTTTGAAGGTTTGGTGTAAGCCAGCTGCAATTTTGCCAAATTGCTTCCAAAGCGCACGTGGCAAGTCAATGCCAGAGGCTAGGTTGCGGATTTGGTAACCGCGTAAACCAAACACTGGATCGATGTGTTCGCGTTTGATTTTATCTGGATCAGTCTTAGCGACTTCTTCAATGTCTACCCCACCAGCAGCAGAACAGATCATGACTGGCATGCCAGCGGCGCGATCGTTCGTGATGCCAAGGTAAATTTCTTCTTTGATGTTTGACGCTGGATCGATCAAGACCTTGCGCACTGGCAAGCCTTTGATGTCCATGCCAAGAATTTGGCTCGCTAGTTGTTCGGCTTCAGCTGCGTCATTCGCAAGCTTTACACCACCAGCTTTACCACGGCCACCCACAAGAACTTGTGACTTGACCACCACGCGACCACCGATTTTTTCGGCAATTGCACGTGCTTCTGCCGGGGTTTCGGCGACTTCGCCTTCCGGAATCGGCACGCCATATTTCGCAAATAAGCGTTTAGATTGATATTCGTGTAATTTCATTTTTTATGTATTTGTTGAGGGTGATTTTTGGGGTTCCCACAATTGGCTTCATTATAGCATTATTGGAAATTGCCCCACTGTTAAGAATAGAGACAAACAGGAGCAAAAGTCAACAAAACGGCAG
>JAHDBW010000324.1 GCA_020630175.1 Anaerolineales bacterium | reverse complement strand
ACAAGGGACGCTTAGCATACCCCTCACTGACTGCAAACCTGTCGTCCGTCTGGTTTCTCTGGGCAGTGGTAAAATCACGCCGCTTTAACGCGTAATTACAGATTGCGCAATACATCTATGTCAATTGCTGAATATTTCAACATTCTCTGGCGACGCGGCTGGATCTTACTCCTGCTTGCGATCGTGACTGCTGCTAGCGCTTACATGTTTAGCCGCTTACAAGCCCCTATTTATCGCTCGACGATTGAGGTGCTTATCCAACCTGCGCGGTCTGACTTTGGGCTTTCTCAAAGTGCCAAGCTGTTCCTCAACTCTTACGTCAAATATTTGAATACAAATGCCCGGGCGCAAGAAGTTATTGAGGCGATGCAGTTAGACACCAGCCCTGAATCCTTACGGGGCGGCGTGCGCATGCAATCAAACATCGATACGTTTGTCATTAGCATTGAAGTGCTAAATGGCAACGGCGACCTTGCCAATGATATTGCCCGGAATTGGGCCGACCTCTTGGTAAAGTGGCGTAACGATGAAAACCAACGTCAAAGAAAAGAAGACCGCATTACCGCCCAAATTTTGGACGCACCGCGCTTTGAATTGTATCGACCGCAAACCGCAGTCAACACGCTAGCCGGTGGCATCTTAGGCATCTTGCTTGGTGGTGTCATTATCTTTATCTTGGAATATTTAGAATCTGGCATTATGCGCAGCCGTGAAGACGTTGAGCGCACCCTAGACGTAAGCGTCTTAGGCAGTATTCCAGAGAACTAAGCGGAGCATGAAAGACCGAGTGTATAGAGCTATGCATTAGAAAAGAGGCTTGCCTCTCTTCTCTATCTCTCTACTCTTTACTTCTATCACTATGAGCAACTTGATCACCCTTACTGACCCAACCTCGAAAGCAGCTGAGGCGTTTCGTAGTTTACGAACCAACCTTATGTTTGCAGACTTGGATAACCCGCTAAAAACGTTGTTGATCACGTCACCAACGGCTGACGCAGACTCCGCCAATAAAAGCGAAACCATCGCAAATATGGCCGTGACCTTTGCCCAAGGCGAGTACAACACGTTGTTGATTGACGCTGACCTGCGCCGTCCATCGCAACATACGCATTTTGGTCTGAAGAATGAAAAAGGCCTAACCAGCTCACTGCTTGAAGATAACGTTGCCATCGACTCAGGCGGCATCGATAACTTGAGCGTGCTGACTGCCGGACCTACGCCATCAAATCCGGCGGATGTATTGGGTTCTAAAAAGATGAGCGCCTTGCTTGAAGACTTGAAGGATAAGTACGACATCATTCTTGTTGACGCACCGCCATTATTAGCTGTGACAGACAGCTCACTTTTGGCGTCAAAGCTAGATGGTGTGGCCCTTGTGATTACTGCTGGTAAAACGCGCCGTGATCATGCAGAGCAGGCCAAACAATTGCTACAAAAAGTAAATATCCCTTTGGTTGGGGTTGTATTGAACAACGCACCGAAGGATACAAGTATCGGTAGTTACTAATTTGAAGATCGCCACCTGCGCTTGTCGACGGGTGCGATTTTCTGTGATCATTTTCAAGAGATAAGCAAGAGAAATTATGAAAGGTCTAATCCTCTCCGGCGGTAAAGGGACACGTCTTTATCCGCTCACTTACACGCGTGCAAAGCAACTTATTCCAGTTGCAAATGAGCCAGTTCTATTCCGTGTGATTCGCGCCATTCGCGACGCAGGCATCGATGAAATTGGCATTGTCATTGGGGACACGGGGCCAGAAGTCCGTGAAACCGTGGGCGATGGGTCACGCTGGGGTGTCAAAATTACCTACATCCCACAAGATCGACCGTCTGGGTTGGCGCATGCGGTAAAAATTTCTCGGGACTTTTTAGGCGATGACCGCTTTGTGATGTTCTTGGGTGACAATGTGATCCAAGGTGGCATCAACACCCTGATTGAAAAATTTGCTGACTCTGAATGGAACAGCCAAATTGTGTTGAAGAAGGTTGCTAACCCACAACAATTTGGGGTGGCGGAACTGAACGCCGATGGTTCCATCAAGCAACTTGTAGAAAAGCCAAAAGAACCAAAGTCAGACTTGGCTCTGGTTGGCATTTACATGTTTGACCACAACATTTATGAAGCCATCGACAACATTCAACCGTCATGGCGTAATGAACTAGAAATTACCGACGCCATTCAATGGCTTGCCATGCATGAAGACATGCGCGTGCATCCTTATGTGCATGAAGGCTGGTGGATTGACACCGGTAAGCCAATCGACATGCTCGACGCAAACGACGCCGTGCTAGACGAAATGACGCCTGGTATTGCAGACGACGTTGAAATCGATGAAGCATCTACCGTCGGTCGACGTGTAAAAATAGAAAGCGGCGCAAAAATCATCAACAGCATTATTCGTGGCCCAACCGCCATTGGCGAAAATTGCGTGATTGAAAATGCGTATATCGGCCCATACACTTCTGTGTATCACAACTGCAAAGTTAGCAATTGTGAGCTTGAGCATTCAATTATTCTTGAAGGCTCTGAAGTATCAGACGTGCCAGTCCGCGTGATGGACAGCATGATCGGCCGTAACGCGACGGTTAGCCATACAACGCAAAAGCCAACCGCCATCAAAATGAATCTTGGGGACCACAGTAAACTCTGGCTTCCATAAAAAATAAAACAAAAAACTTGGATCTAAAATGAAAAACATTCTTGTGACCGGCGGCGCTGGGTTTATCGGCGCAAACTTCGTGCATTACATGCTCGATAACTATCCAGACTACAAAATTGTAGTCATCGACAAGCTTACCTATGCAGGTAATGTCGATAACTTGAAAGAAGTGGCCGACAATCCACGCTACGCCTTTTACCAAGGCGATATTGCGGATCGGGCCCGCGTAGAAGAAATTTTTGACGCAGAAGATATTGACACCGTTGTCAACTTTGCAGCAGAAAGCCACGTAGACCGCTCTATCCTCACGCCAGATGCCTTCATCATGACCGATGTAGTGGGCACTTACGTGTTGCTAGAAGTTGGCCGCCAACGCGGCATCGAACGCTTCCACCAAGTCAGTACCGACGAAGTGTACGGCAGCATCAACGAAGGCTCCTTCAAAGAAGGCGACCCACTAGAGCCAAACAGCCCATACTCAGCCGCAAAAGCGGGTGGTGAGCTGCAAGTGCGCGCTTACAACGAAACCTACGGCATGAACACCGTTGTGTCACGCGGTAGCAACACCTTCGGCCCTTACCAATACCCTGAAAAGGTAATGCCACTGTTCATTACCAACGCAATGGATGACCAACCGCTGCCACTTTACGGCGACGGCAAGCAAGTGCGTGACTGGCTCTATGTAGAAGACCACGCGAGTGGCATTGCCCACATTTTGCACCACGGTGTCTCAGGTGAGATCTACAACCTTGGGGGCGGCAACGAACGTTACAACATCGATGTGACCCACCAAATGTTGGAACTGCTCAACAAACCACGCTCTTTGATCACCCCAGTAGAAGACCGCGCCGGTCACGACCGCCGCTACTCACTGGACTGCTCAAAACTACACGCCATCGGCTGGAAACCAGCTTACGACTTTGAGCCAGCGCTCGAAAAGACCGTCAAATGGTATGTAGACAATGAATGGTGGTGGCGCCCAATCAAAAGCGGCGAATTCAAGGACTTCTACGAACGACAGTACGCAGAACGCTT
>JAHDBW010000046.1:10779-22614 GCA_020630175.1 Anaerolineales bacterium | reverse complement strand
TTATTTAACTCAGGCTGCAATGCAATTAGGAAACGTCTTCAGCGCTTGCCGCATCGGCAGGCTTGCAATACTTATCAAACCACGCCAGCATGCGCTCTAAACGGTCGATGCGATGCTTCGGCTTACCAGACCGCGACAGTTCGTGACCTTCTTCTGGATAGCGCACCATTTCAACCGGCACGCCCTTGCGCCGCAATTTGATGTACAGCGCTTCTGCTTCGCTAATCGGCACGCGGAAGTCATTCTCAGCGTGAATAATTAGCGTTGGCGTTTCGATGTTATTGGCATAAGCAATTGGCGTGTGTTGCCACAATTTAGCCTCATCATCAGCAAACATTTCGGCTTCGAAGGCATACTCAACCAACTCGGGGATATCGGTTGTGCCCATAAACGCGCCCAACTGATACACACCGCGCTGCGTTACAGCTGCTGCAAAGCGATTGTCATGCCCAATCGTCCAGACCGTCATATACCCGCCAAAAGAGCCGCCCGTAAGCGCCATGCGATCCGTATCAATAATGCCGCGTGCGACCACTAGATCAACACCAGCCAGAACGTCTGTCAGGGTTGGTGCGCCCCAATTATGATGAATTGCCTGCATAAACGACTCACCATAGCCCTCTGACCCACGCGGGTTACAGAAAAAGACCACATAGCCAGCGTTGGCGTGCATTTGCCATTCGTGCCAAGTCGCGTGTGACGCAGAGCTCCACATAGCGTGTGGACCACCGTGAATGTTGACGGCTAGCGGATATGTTTTGCTAGCGTCAAACTCTGGCGGGTACACAATCCAGCCTTGGACCTTGTTTCCGTCTGGCGAGGTGTACCAAACCTCTTCTGTGCGCCCGACCGTTACTGACGCTAAGAAAGACTCATGGAACTGTGTTAACGGAGAAAGCGCTGCGCCCTGCACGATACTCAGCTCCGTTGGATGCGTGTTCGTTCGGTTCGCAACGACAAGCCCAATATCTGGATGGGAAGTCACGCCAACAATCAGTTGATCTTGATCAAAATATTGTTCTGTCAGGCCAGTGTCAGTCGCAGCCGCTGTAAAAATACGCGAGGCACCCTGATCATCAAGTCGCAGCAATAGTTCATCGGCTGTAGTCCAATCAAATTCTGCGCACGTGCGGTCTACCTCTGCGGTGAGATTTGTTTGCGTATTTGTCGCTAAATCAATCATGAACAGGTGCTGCGTGCGGCCAATTGGCAAATCAGCGGGAATGCCAACCGCAGCTAAGTGCGTGCCGCTGGGCGCTACTTTCGCCCCACCATAATGGAATGCCGCATCACCAACGGCCGTATATGCGCCCGTTGTCAGGTCTAGTTTGACTGGGATTTGGCCTAGAAACAGCGAATCTTTGAAGCCATCGCGCAGCGTGAGCGCATACGCCGTTACGCCGTCATTGGCAAGCGAGATACTGCCGAAATGCTGCGTGCCATTTGTAACGCGGCGGAGCGCACCACCAGTTTGTGTCGCGGCCGCAAACGGCAATTGATACACATGCCGATGCCGATCGTCCACAAAGCTTGTGCCAACGCGATACGGAAAAACATTTACCACGCGCGGATCGGTTTTGGCTTTATTCTCTTCTTTCCATTTCCCAAAAGCGCCCTTCAAGGCTTTCTTTTCTGTTGGCCATGTTTCGCCTTCATCTTCTTGCGCACGTTCTGCGGCATTGCTCGGGCTGACCAGTAGAAATCCAGCGCTGTCTGGCTGCCAAACAAACTCGGTTACGCCGGTCACGCGGAAGCTAAGCTGGCGCGCCTCACCGCCCAAAACCGGCATGACACACAGTTGCGGCGCTTGCCACGGCTCAGAAAAACGCGTCGATAAAAATGCCAGCCAATTGCCATCTGGGCTAAAAGCAGGCTGCATATCTTGATGGGGCACGCCTGCGGTAAACGGCCGCGTGTGCCACTGATCGCCCTGCTTTGAGGCCAACCAAATCGTGCGGCTATAGCTGTCTAAATCGGCCTCCGCCACGCCGCGTACAAACGCAATGTGTTGCCCGTTGGGGCTAACGGTTGGGGTTTCAACCAAATTGATATTGTAAAGATCTTCCGCAGTAATTGCGCGCTTCATCTTTTCTCTCCGTGTAAAAGTGGGGCTATGGATGTTGTGCAGCTAGCTTAAAGCAAAACACCAGACACCTCAAGGGTATCTGGTGTTCTATGTTGTGCAAGGGGCGTCTTAGAAATCGCGCAGCAGCGTCCAGCCGTAAATACCAGACTTATGGCCATCCCCCCAAATGAGGCGCGCCGCATAGTTACCCACAATCTCAATCCGATCAAGATCATCAGAAGTCATGGGCTTGAGCGTGAAAATGTCTAGCGAATTCATGGGCTGGTCAGCTGCTTTATCGCGTTCCTCGCGGCACGTGGCACAAGGGCAGCGTTCACGCAGTGACTTCCAGTCAATCGATTTTTCTTCACCGTTATCCCAGACAATGTTGAAGGTCTGGGCTTTCTTATCAATTTGTAGTTTTGTTGGACGCATAAAATTATCGCAGTGCTTCGAGGAAGTTCTCGACAGCCCAGCCTTCGCGGGTTTCATCTGCTTGCGCAGTCAATTTCCACCAAATAAAGCCATCGGCTTCAATCGGCCCTTCTTGTACAAAGAAGACTTCATTATCAATGGCAAGGTAAATCGTTTCTGTATTTAGACCCGGACCAGAGCGGAAGCGTAAGCCGTCCCCATCTGTATTGGTTACCTTTACAAGCTCGCCAATCACAATTGAACCAGACGTCGGCGGTGGCGGCAACGTTGGCGTTGGCCCCTCGGTTGGTTCTGCAATCACAAACGGTGTTGGGGATGGCACTGGCGTCACCACATCTTCTACCGTTTCAACCACGACAACAACCGTTGGCGTTGGTCGCTCTGCAACCGTTGTGCGTGATGCAAGCGTATATGCCCAAATCGAAGAGCATAGAATAACAAAAAACGAGGCCACAAGCAGCAACATCCAAATTGGAATAGCAAAGGACCGGGTGGGAGGGGGTTGTGGCGGTTGTTGTTGATATGTCATAACGAGCAATAGTCTCCTGAGTGGCTATGATACCTAAAGTTTACCGACTTTGTAGCCAATTTAGCAAACGGTCGCGGTCCCAAGTGTTGATGACCTGATCTGGCTCTAACCAGCCGCGCCGGGCTGTGGCAACGCCAAACTGCGTTTCACCAAGCTGCGCCGGATGATGCGCGTCTGTATTAATTGAAATCGGTATGCCCATTTCGACAGCGCGACGGGTGTATACGTCACTCAAATCGAGTCTTCGTGGGTTTGCGTTGATTTCTAGCGCAATACCGCTGGCGGCTGCGGCTTCAAAAATGCGATCCATATCAAGATCTGCCCCTTCCCGTTCTGGAATGAGGCGTCCCGTTGGATGACCAATCATATCAATATGCGGGTTGCGAATTGCATTCAGCAAGCGATTGGTGATGGTTTCACGATCTTGGCGCAAACTAACGTGCAAGCTCGCAATCACAATATCTAGGTCAGCTAAGACATCATCGGGAAAATCCAACGTGCCGTCAGCGCGAATTTCCATTTCAATGCCTTGCAAGATAAGGAATTCCCCTGCTCCAAGTTCAGCATCAAGTTCGGCTTGGACTTGATCAATTTCAGCCCGCTGTTGTTTAAGACCGGCCGCGTCAACGCCCTGCGTCACGCCCAGGCCATAACTGTGGTCTGTCACTGCATAGTGCGTCATACCTAATGCATAGGCACGGAGCGCCATTTCCTTAATAGAGGCTTTACCGTCGCTCCAGGTGCTGTGTGTGTGTAAATCGCTTTTTAGATCAGCCTGCGTAAGTTGGGCTGGTAACGCAGCTTGGACGGCGGCTTGCACTTCGCCACGGTCTTCGCGCAATTCTGGTGGCACCCATGCTAAGCCTAAGGTTTCATACAATGCTTCTTCAGTTGAAAAATAGAGTGGCGCGTCGCCATTAGTAGGCGTGAGGGCATGCTCTGAAAGGGAATAGCCTTGATCTAAGGCCAACTCACGTAGTTTTACATTGTGATGTTGGGAGCCAGTCGCATACTGTAAGGCAGTGCCAAATTTCTCTGGTGGATGCACCCAGACTTGGGCGCGCATGCCATTGCGAAATTCAACGCTAGACTTGGTGTCCCCTTTGCCCAACACGCGGTCAACTTCAGGTAAGGTTGTGAAGATTTCCATGACTTGCGCTGAGTCTGGTGCCGCGACCAAAATATCGATATCGCCAACCGTTTCGCGCATTCGGCGTAGGCTCCCGGCGGCTTCGGCGCGGGTTACACCATCGATGGCGCGTAACGTATCCAGTAATTTTTGAGCAACTGGCCAAGCGCTGCCCAATGGCACGCGCCCTGAGCGCCGTGAGAGCGACTCAATTCCGGCCAAGATTTTTGCCTCAGACTTTGCGCCCATTTTAGGCAACGTCTGTAACTTGCCCTCTTCTGCGGCAGCCTTCAACTCCGCAACGCTCGTGACACCCAACTCTTTCCAGAAGAGTTTGATCTTTTTAGGGCCTAAATCTGGCACCTCTAGCAATTCATTGAGCGAAGCTGGTACTTCTGCCGTGAGCTTGGTCAGAAATGACATTTCGCCAGTCTCTAGCAACTCGTCTAGTTTGGCATTGATGGCTTTACCAACTCCTGGAATCTCAGCGAGTTTGCCTTCCTTCCAGATATCACGGACATCTCGGCCAAGCCCTTCAATCCCTTCGGCTGCCTTGCGGTAAGCCAGAATCTTGTAAATACTCTCGCCTTTAATTTGCAATAAGTTTGCAATCAGCGTCAGCGTTTCGATAATTTCACGATTTGTCATGCGTCAATTATAACGTTCAGCAGCACGATAAAACAAAAAGGCCGCGCAAATTGCGCGGCCAGTTTTTTGTTACGGATTTGTGATTTTATGCGTTATTCAGAACGTTCGGAGAACAACTGCGTGGCGTACCAACACGTGCCCCCATAGTTCGGACAACTATCATCAAACGTGATGCCGACCCCCGAGAAGTCATAACTACACGTGAGCAAGTTCTCACGGTGAGAGGTACTGTTCATCCACTCGCGCACGGCAACTTCTGCCAGCCGGTTGAGCGGCAGCGCCCCCGAAGCCACGAAGAGATTTTCCCCGGTAGAGCCGTACTCGCTAATGTTCAAGTACGTTGGGAATGCCAGCGTTGATGTTCCTGGGAAATAGTGAGAGAAATAATCACGATTTGCCATGTCATCACTACGTTGCTGGGCACCCCATGCTAAACCGCCACTGTACGTTAGGCCAGCTTCGCTACCACACGAGGCGCTCCGCTGCGCGATGATGCGCGTAATAATGTCGGCCTCGACAGCTTCCACCGCGCTTGGTGTAGACGTTGGCGCAGGTGTATTGGTTGGGAACGGCGTGCTGGTTGGGAATGGCGTGTTCGTTGGGAACGGCGTATTCGTTGGCGGCTGCGTTCGGGTTGGTGTTGGTGTCCGTGACGGCGTTGGTGTACGAGTCGCGGTATTGGTTGGTGCAGGCGTGAACGTGTTTGTCGGCGTGCTGGTTGGCAACGGTGTAGTTGTTGCGGTTGGTGTTCGCGTTGGTGTTGCTGTTCGCGTTGCCGTATTAGTTGGTGCAGGCGTGAACGTATTGGTTGGCGTGCTGGTTGGCAACGGCGTGTTCGTCGCTGTTGGGGTTCGCGTTGGCGTTGGCGTTCTGGTCGGCGTATTTGTTGCGGCTTGTTCTTCTACACTACCTTGTTGCGCAATCAGTTCTGGAATTTCAGTGGCGGTTGGCGTTGCTGTAAAGGTAGGCGTTGGTGTTGGCGTGAAGGTTGGCGTCTCGGTTGCAGCCTGTGCAATCGCTACAGGTTCTTCTTCAAGCGCCGCATCAGCAGCCGCAGCGTTATCGGCGACAGGCTCTTCTGTGGCAGCGGCAACACCGCTATCAGCTTGCGCTAACGCGTTACCATCAGCAGCAGTTTCGCCAGCTGTACCTGCATTCGCATCAGCAGTCGTGCCAGTTCCCGCAACAGCATCACCCGTACCCTCAGTCGTTTGGCCAGCATCGGCACCGGCCGCAGTTCCGCCATCATCTACGATCGCGTCTGAGATATCGCTAGCTGTTTCATTGTCAGCCAAAATGTCGCTAATACTGTCGCCAGTGCCATTGCTTAAGTCCGCAGCCGTGGTTTGATCATCAGCTAAAGAAATATCGCGTCCGGCGTTCTCTTCTAATGCAGCAACGTCCTCATTTTGCAAATCTTGGACATTGTTATTGACAATATTACCGTTTGTTTCATTGCCAGTGGTTGGAATGAGATTATTTGGATCGGCCGTTGCTTGCACTTCTGCAACTTGGTCGGCAACCCCGTTTGTGCTGTCATTGAACAAGAATAGTGCACCAGCACCACCCATCACAAAGACAACCATCGCAACCGTTGCCGTTAGTACAGCAGCGCGAACGCGGCTGCGGCCAAAGAAACCGGCGGCTTTGCGGCGGTCGTTTTCTTCTTCTTTGCGTGCCGGACGGCCAACACGCTGACCAGTTGGTTCTGGTTGTTGCTTGCCATCTTCAGAAATTTCAACCGGCACATAGACTGGTTTTGGAGCAGTACGCGTAGATTGACCAGGCGCTGGTTTTACCCGCGCTGGCGCAAGAACTTCTTCCTCGTCATAATCAATGACGCCATCACCATCTTTATCGCTGATGGTTTCCGTGAGTTCTTGCAGAATTTGCAGCTCTGCAGTCAGGCCAGGAATTTTCAGTCCGTCTTCTAGCGGCGCGGATGGCGGCGTTTCGAGATCTAGAACTGGCGTAATTTCAGGCAGAGGCTCAAGTTCAAGCTCAAGGTCGGCAGTTGGTGGGCGCTCGAGCAAGATGTCTTCAACTGGGAGTTCGATTGGAACTGACCCGCTGAGCGCAGACATCATTTCTGCTAAGGTTTCAAAGCGCCCTGCTTTTGAGAAACTCAGCGCAACTTTGAGTGCATGTGCAATTTCTTGCGGCACGTTCGGTTCAAAATCTTTGATGTTTGGAACCGGTTGGGTATACATCAACTCGAACAGTTCGTCCGGGTTGCTTGCTTCATATGGGGGGCGGCCAGACAACAAGTGGAAGACAACCGCAGCGAGTGCGTAAACGTCACTTTGCCACGTCACATCGTTGTTACGAATGTTGAGCTGTTCTGGCGCCAGATACGTTGGCGTGCTGAGGCGAACCCCAGAGACCATAAACGTCTGTGCAGCGGCTTCGAGTAGCGGTGCCATCCCAACATCAGCCAATTTAGCCGAGCCATCTTCTGTAATAAGAATGTTGGACGGTTTTAGGTTTTGGTGGGCAACCCCAACCTGATGAAGGTAGTTTAGCGCTGGGCCGATTTGTTGCAGAATTTGGCGCACTTCAGAGACTGAGAAGCGACGGCCTAAATTAAGCTCGTCTTGCATGCTGCCAAACGGCGCAAATTCACGCGCAATATAAATCTGACCGCGGCTTTGCCCCACTTTATGCAGGGATAACAGCCGACCGTGGTTAAGCGGCAAAAGGTCGCGCTTTGCGACCAAACGTAAGTATTGCAGCAGGCCATCGACTTCAGCAAAGTCTTGCGCCAAGATCTTCAAGGCAATTGGCGGGCCAGTTTTCTTTGCAACTGCTTTATAAACGGTTCCAACACCAGTCGCGGTAATTTCTTCCTCAATGATGTAAGGACCAAATTTATCGCCTGGATTTAGGATTTCGCCGTATTCTGGTAAGTATTTTTTCTTGCTATCTGTCACAATGTACCCAATTACTTGTCTGTACTACAAGACCTTATTATTTTCTGTAAAACATACAAGTTGATTGTCGTTCTAATTTCTGAATAAAAATCTGACGAGTTGAATTCAGTTCTGCATTGCGATGCACGCGTGTGTGTAATTCGTACAAAGACCTATTTATGAGCCTATAACAACTCATGTAATCAGATTAACGCAATTGGACACATTTCCCGGTATAGGCTTTGTTGAGATAGGCTTGAGGTTTTATTGAGAGGGAATTGTTCTTGCAACCCCTGAGAACGTTATGCAAGAAACACGCCAAAACACCGCTTTAGAAAGGGCGTTTTGGCAATTTAGAGGGTAATATTTTGCGGCAGCCGTTTGCGTTACAATGCCTGCTAAATGTTATGGGATATACGGCGCGTTTACGGCAAAAAGTTGCGTCACTAATGTACACGTTTCGTAATTGATTTTTGCACCGCCATCCATGAGAAATTCACAGTCGGTGACACTTTCAACGTGTAGGCCTGAATGCCGCCAATAGCAGCTATCAACATTTGCCATTTGTGGCGCGCTAGAAAGCCACGCGTCATAAACAATTGTTGCCAACGGCTCAATATCATGGTGCCCATCAATCAGCAGCAAGTTCTCACTGCCAAGCGTGAAGTCTGTTGCTAGAGAGCCGAAGTCTGGGTTATCGCCCCCAAACAGAAATGCGTTGCCATCTGAAATTTCAGTGAGCGCAGCTTCAACCCGCAACACATCGCTTGCATCTAACAGATCTTTTTGAGACCAATAGCCACGTGCCACCATATCAGCATTGCGTAACGCGGCAGCCCGCCCCAGCACTGAACTTTGAGTCAATTCTGAGCCAGCACCGCACAATTCTGTACGCCGCTGATTGATAAGACGCAAAACGTTTTCTGAAAACACAGCATCAGCTGAATTCCCAGTCACTGGAATAACAACTGCGCTTGAGTCGGCCAGCATGCTTTCTGAAACAACGCCAGACACCACAACTTTTGCGCCTTCACTCACAGAAAACATATCCGGATTTTCGGTTGGGTCCATTTTAGGATCCATTTCTGGCGGCTGCACAGATTCAGCTTTGATCGCCGACATCTTTGGGCCATGATCAGCTTCGCTAAACGCTACCGTTCCTGTCGCAACAGGTGACTGATCTGAAAGCGCCCATGGCACGGTGCGTTCACTATCTAACAGCACAGAAAAGACGCCAATCGCTAAACAGACAGAGCACACCATCACAAAGGCACGGCTCAAAAATAGTGAACGCAGATGCCCCAATCGCCGCTTTGGCAGCGGTGCTGTTTGCATCTTCACTGGCTGGAGTGCGCGTACTTCTGGTTCCGGTGTTGGATCCTCGATAGCAATAATCGGTGCGGTGATTACAATCTCTGGCACTGGATCAACGCGCTCTGTAACAATCTCTGCAGTGACCGGTTGCTCACGGACAGCAGCAACATGCTGTTGGTACATCAACGTAGCCGTTTCTTTGAAGGGGATAGGCTGATACTCTTGAACTGATTTTGTCAATTCAGACTCCAGCAAGTCCCAAATATCAACGTCTTCATCCTGTTCATCAACGTCAGTGCGTGAGAGGTCAACCGCAGCCGCAACCGGCGCCACATCAAGCTTGACTTGCTCAATCTCGGCCCGGGGCAGCATAATTTCATTCAAAGACAAATTGATTGGCACGGCATCGGTGAGTTCCGCCACCATCTCAGTAATTGAGTCAAAGCGCCCGGCTCTTGAGAAGCTCAAGGCCACGGCAATACAGCGTGCTAAGTCATCTGGCACGTCCGTCAACATCTCTTGCACATTAGGCACAGTAGACATGTATTGCTTTTCAAAAAGGTCGTTTGCGTCTAGCGCAGTAAATGGCGTGTTACCCGTTAGCAAGGTATACAGCACGCTACCCAGTGAATAGATATCACTTGGCGCACCCGGATCACGATCACGTAATTGTTCTGGCGATGCAAATAGAGAATTTAAAGGTACCTTCGCTGTACCAAGCAATGAGCGCGCCGCAACGTCTAAGATTGGGGTTAGGCCAGCATCTGCCAAAAATGGATCGCCAGTGCTGTCTAGAATAATATTGCTGGGTTTTAAATTGAGGTGTGCTAAGCCCTTCTCGTGCATATGGCGCAAGACAGGAATTAGCTTTTGCAGAATCGTCTGCACATTAAGTACGCCAAAAGACCCAAATTGCTTCAAATGGTCTTGCGCACTTTGGCCTTCCAAATAAGGCCGTGCGATATAAATTGCACCATCGAACAACCCAACTTTTAAGAGCGGGAGAATGTTACGATGCTGCAACGGGATATAGTCTTGCCGCGCAACACGTTTTAAGTAGCTGTAAAGCTCTGGGATCTGCGAAAATTCAGGCGCGAGCACCTTCAACCACACATCACGTTTAGCCCGCCTATCACGTGCCAGATATGCATTGAAATATGGTGCTTGATGGGCATGATGTTTAATCAAATACCGCTCAAACGATGTATCGTCCGCGATCCTTTCGCTAAGGGAAGGAAACACTAAGGGCGTACCTCTAAAAAACTCGTTCATCATTACCTACTAATAATTTACCGGTTCTACCAAACTAACCTACACTCTAAGTTTAGAGCACTAGCGTCACGTAAAACCATAAGGTTTAGTTGAGGGCGACCAGAGATTAATTAAGAGCTGCACAATTTCCCAGTACTTAGAGAATGTTCGATAAAATAGATTTATGTTATTTACCACCCCAATATGGAACGATGCCGTCGCAATGGTCATCACGCTAACATTAGCCGTGGCTTGGTTGCGGCTCATAGATTGGCTGGCCGCCCGTCAACTATTAGTAGAAACGCTGAGCCGAAAACTGGTTCATATCGGCACGGGGCCATTATTTGTGGCCTGTTGGGTCTTGTTCAGCCAACAGCCCAGCGCCCGCTATTTTGCGGCGGTGGTGCCGGGCATCATCACATTACAATTTTTGCTCGTGGGGTTAGGCGTTATTGACGATCCTGATGCCGTAAAAGCATTGAGCCGCTCAGGTGATCGGCGTGAAATTTTACGCGGGCCGCTGATCTATGGGATTGCCTTCATTGCTGCAACACTCATCTGGTGGCGCGTCTCACCTATTGGCATGGCAGCCCTAATGTTGCTGTGCGGCGGGGATGGCTTTGCGGATGTTATCGGCAGACGCTATGGACGTGCCAAGCTGCCAATCAATTCAGATAAGAGCTGGGCAGGCTCGGCGGCAATGTTTGGCGCAGGGCTCTTGTTTAGCTGGATTTGTGTCGCAGCCTTCAACCAACTGGGATATTTTGTGCCACCCTATTCGTTAGCAACGATCGCGCTCGGCACCATTTCACTGTCGATTGTGGGCACAATTGTAGAAGCCCTACCCTTAGGTGATTTCGATAACCTAACCATTATGGCAGCGGCGATCCTAGTTGGATCCTTTATTTTCTAAATCACAAGCGTTTAGCGCCCTACATGCTATAATCGTTCGGTTATTTTGATGCACTTTATTCATGACTGAAGAGACCAACCTCCCACCTGAACCTACGTTAGATGCAAAGATTGAAAGCTTGCTGTTTGTGGCCGATGGCCCAACACCAATTTCAGTAATTGCAGAACTGCTTTCTATTAAGCCACGCGCCGTCAAAAAGCTGCTGGCAGCGCTAGAAAAGACTTATGAAAACCGTGGAATCAGGCTGCAGTACTTGAAAAAAGACCGCGTCCAAATGACAAGCGCCCCAGAAAATGCCGATCTTATCGAGCTATTTTTAGGGTTAGATAGCAAGTCAAAGCTTAGCAAGGCGGCGCTAGAAGCACTCGCCATTGTGGCCTATCAACAGCCAATGTCACGCCCGCAGATTGACGCCGTGCGCGGGGTCAACTCGGACTATGTGATTAAACGGCTGCATATTTCCGGCTTGATTGAAGAAGTTGGCCGCGCAGAAACGCCCGGGCGTCCTATTCTATACGGCACAACCAGCACCTTCCTGCAAGAGTTTGGGTTGACTAGCATCCAGCAGTTGCCCCCAATTGATCTCTCAACGTTAGCAGAGAAGCCCGAAAATCCTGATGGTGATACTGCAACAGAAACTGA
>JAHDBW010000046.1:0-10679 GCA_020630175.1 Anaerolineales bacterium | reverse complement strand
CAACGTTAGCAGAGAAGCCCGAAAATCCTGATGGTGATACTGCAACAGAAACTGACGCCGACGCCGCCGGTACAGACGCTGCGACCTCAGAAGCAGAAACAGACTCCGCACCAGACGTTGCGGTAACCGCTGCGACTGATGCAAACGACGAAGCCGCTGCAACGCAAACAGCGCCGGAAGTAGACACCGCAACCCCAAGCGAAACGCAAGCGGTGGCCGAAACGCCAACGCCAAGCACGCCCCCATCTCCGCCATCAGAGGCAGCCGCAGCTGATGACGCTAATGAAACGCCCCCCGCGCAAAGCAGCGGTTGGGCGCCGGTCAAAAAAGACTAACCATGGCACCAGAAAGATTACAAAAAATATTAGCGCAAGCAGGCTATGGCTCACGCCGTGCTTGTGAAGAAATTGTCAAACATGGCCGCGTGCATGTAAATGACAAGCCCGCCAAACTTGGCGACAAAGCCGATGCCGCCAAAGATCGGATTACCGTGGACTTCAAGCCAATTCGCGCTGCGGAAGAATACACGTACGTGATTATTCATAAACCGCGCGGCGTGGTCTCTTCATTAGATGCGCAAGGCGACCGCCCCACCGTTCGCGAGCTAATCCCAATGATTCCAGGCCGTCTGTACCCAGTCGGACGCCTAGACATGGATAGCGAAGGGCTGGTTCTGATGACAAATGACGGAACCGTGACAAATTGGCTCACGCATCCGCGCTTTGGGCACGAAAAAGAATACGAAGTGCACGTTGCAGGCTACCCAGATAGCAAGCACCTGGCCACATGGCGGCGCGGCGTTGTGCTAGAAGATGGCTTCCGCACGGGGCCTGCAAAAGTACAATTTATGCATAAAGGCGCGTCTGGCACCTGGCTGCGCATTACCATGCGTGAAGGTCAGAAGCATCAAATCCGCCGTATTGGTGATTTGTTGGGTCTGCCGGTCAAGCGTATTATTCGACGCCGATTGGGGCCATTGAAATTAGGCGGGCTTGAGATCAACCATTGGCGTTATCTCACAAACCGTGAAATTGAGATGATCAAAAAACCGCGTCAACCTGTCAAACGCCAGCGTTCAGGTGGGCGGCGGCGCTAAGTGATGACTGCGACTACAACTATTTCAACAATTGCAATTGATGGTCCTGCATCATCGGGCAAATCTACAGTTGGCTTTCAACTAGCAGAGCAATTGGGGTACCTATACTTTGATACAGGCGTGCTCTATCGGGCCGTGACTTGGGCCGCGCTGCAAAATAATGTTGATCCCTATGACGCTGACGCCGCAACTGCCTTAGCCGAAACGCTCAATATTGAGGTGAAAGCCGCAGATCAAGATGACGGACGTAAAAACACCGTGCTTGTAGATGGCGTTGATATTACTTGGAATTTTCATACCCCAGAAATTGATAGCAACGTGTCTGGCATTGCGCGCAACCCAGCAATCCGCACGCTACTAACAAATAAAATGCGGGAAATTGGTGGCAACGGCAAAGTCGTCATGGTTGGTCGAGACATCGGGACGGTGGTCTTACCGGCGGCTGATATCAAATTCTATGTCACCGCTTCTGCTGCAGAACGCGCCCGCCGCCGCTATGCAGAACATCAAAAGAACGGGGTAACAAGTGATTACGCTGAAATTCTAGCCAGTATCGAGGCCCGTGATGACGCTGACATGAATCGCGCCGTCGCCCCGCTTCGTGCCGCAGACGATGCGCACATCATCGACTCTAGCGACTTAGGCATTGCTGAAGTTGTGGCTGCGATGAATGCGCACATTGCAACAGCCGCATGACAAAAAGCGAGCCTAACGCCTATAACCACGCGCAATATGAGCCCGCCCGTAAGCGGTTGCGTTGGATGATCGACAATATTGCTTGGCGCTGGTTAGCAAAAATTGAATCTGTAACGGGCGTTGAAAACCTGCCGGTTGCTGGGCCAGCGATCATCATGATCAATCACATTGCGTTTATTGATCCAATTGTCGTGATGGGAAATCTGCCGCGTAACATTGTGCCAATGGCTAAGCGTGAAGTCTATGACTACCCAGTATGGGGGATTTTTCCGAAACTATGGAACGTCATTCCGGTGGATCGTGATGGCTTGGATCTGACCGCGCTGAAGAGTGCGCTCGCTGTGCTAAAGGCTGGTGAAGTGATTTTAGTAGCGCCAGAAGGCACGCGTCATCCTGCGTTGCAAGATGTGCAGGGCGGCTTTTCTTGGCTAGCTGTCAAATCGAAAGTGCCAATTGTGCCGGTTGCCATTGAAGGCACGCCCGGTTTTCCGTCAATCAAGAAAGCACGTTGGCAACAGCCAGGTGCGCAAGTCAAGCTGGGCAAGCCATTTGTGTTTACACATGAAGGGCGGCGCACCCCACCGCGCGACGTTCTAAAAAAGATGACCGATGAAGCGATGTATATTCTTGCTGAAATGTTACCGGAAGAACGGCGCGGGGCATACGCCGATTTGGAAAACGCAACCACAGACTACATTCAGTTTTTATAAACCGCACACTTAAAACAACAATCAAAGAATAATCGTAAATGTTGCAATGCGGCAGACATCTTTACATTGCAAGGCGATTTGTTTTATAACTGTAACCGAGCAAGTACCAGCCACAATGGTCGGTACAACAGTTGCAACTTATTTTTGCATTCACCGTAACAAGTTCATATAGGACTAAATCAGGCTTGGATGGCAATAAGATTTGCATTACAATCAGATGATAGAGCACGCTAACAAACAATAAACTTAGGTTAGTTTGCTTTTTACAAAGGGAAATAGACGGAGAGACATGCACATGGATTATGGAAAAGCTTTTACCTTCGCGTTTGAAGACGCAGACTGGATAAAAAAACTAGGCATTGGCGCAGTATTGGTATTTGCTGGCGTCATCAGTGGTGGGATTTTGATGATCCCTGTATATGGCTGGGGGATTGACATCACACGGCGCGTTATCAATGGCGACCCGGTTGAATTACCAGACTGGTCAGAATTTGGACGTTATTTTGGTGACGGCTTCAAACTCATGGTGATCTCATTTGTATGGGCACTCCCTGCACTCTTGATTATGCTATGTGCCGGTGGTGCAGCAGCAATGATGGCAGAGCAACTTGGAGAAGAAACAGTTGGACTAATTATTGGTGGCGCAAGTTGTTTAGCACTGCCTTTTTATCTAATTTTCTTACTGCTCCCCGCAGCGCGCGGCATTTTGGCAGACACCGGCTCTTTAGGGCAAGCAATTAATCCAGTGAATGCCTTCAAAGTATTCCGTGGCAACATTGGTGGATACCTAATCAGCATTTTGGTGATCATGATTGCAAGCATGCTCTTGGCAATTGTCGGGACCATCGCTTGTGGGATTGGTATCTTTGTGACCACCCTAATTCAATATATGGCTTCTGGTCATTTAGCGGGTCAAGCATATCGTGGTGCAGTAACACCAACCGCATTCGACCCAGCAATGCAAGCCCCAGTTTAGGCTGCACATTACTAAAATCGACGCAAAACGGCTGGCAATTGTCAGCCGTTTTGCGTTAATCTTTACACCCTACCCAAACTAAACCTTTTCCCTATCGTTGAAAATTTGGAATTGACTTTATTGATGAGCGTGCTAAGGTAATGCAGTAAATTCTAGTAAGGATGGTGTAACCACTGAAACAATAACAATCAAACGGGAAAACTAGCGCAAGGACCATACACAACTATGGTTGACGAGGTTGAGGGTTGCTAGCACAGGCTAGCTAAAATCGAGACATCAGCGGATGCCCTCCGGGAGTACCGACCCCGTATTCTTTCCCCATTCTATAAATTCCGGCACAAATCTGGCAGGTAACTGGCAGGACAAACTTCGGAATATCGGCTCACTTTATAAATCAATTTAAGACTTGATGTCGCAGAACTGCGCATTGGCTGACGCATTAAGAATGCGCCCGATGTTGCGTGCTGCGTTTACACATCAATCAGGAGACTCTTCTATGTGTGGCATTGTTGGTTACATTGGGCCGCGTAGCGCCCCCCCTATTATTTTAAACGGCCTAAAACGGCTGGAATACCGTGGCTACGACTCAGCTGGCGTGGCAACGATTGCAAACGGTGAAATTAGCGTTCGGCGCGACGTTGGCAAACTCAAGAACTTACAGGCCCTAGTTGGGACGAATCCACTCGGTGGCAACATTGGCATTGGCCATACCCGCTGGGCAACGCATGGTGCCCCAAGTGAACGCAACGCCCACCCCCATCTAGGCAGCACGGGTGAAGTTGTCATCGTCCAAAACGGGATTGTTGAAAACTTCTTAGAACTCAAAGAAGACCTAATCGCTGAAGGGGTTGAATTCAAGTCAGACACAGACACCGAAGTGATTGTGCACCTGATTGAAAAGCACTACGCAACAGGCATGCCGTTTACCGAAGCCGTGCGCCAAACGTTGAAGTATTTACGCGGTGCTAACGCCGTCGTAGCAATGAGCACGCGTGAGCCAGACAAAATTGTAGCCGCCCGTATGGGCAACGCCGGTGGGGTTGTAATTGGCATCGGCGAAGATGAAATGTTCCTCGCCTCAGATATGCCCGCCATCCTTGAGCACACGCGCACCGTTACCTTTATGGAAGCGGGCTGGATGACTGTGCTAACAAAAGATGGCTTTGAAGTTACAGACCTAGACGGCGAAGCGGTTGCGTATAAAACGCAAAAAATCTCTTGGGATCCGGTTGCCGCAGAAAAAGGCGAATACAAGCACTTCATGCAGAAAGAGATCCATGAGCAAGTGCGCGCCATTACCGACACAATCGGCACCCGCATTGACTGGGAAACCGGCAAAGTCAGCCTGCCCGATCTCAACCTAACCCCAGAACTGGCCAATAAAATTGACCGCATGGTTATTACGGCCTGTGGCACTGCCGCCAATGCCGGCATGGTTGGCAAGGTTTACATTGAAAAACTAGCACGCATTCCCGTTGAAGTCAGCATTGCTTCAGAGTTCCGCTATTCTGACCCAATTGTGAATGAAAACACGGCGCTGCTGGCAATTAGCCAAAGTGGTGAAACAGCCGACACGCTAGCCGCAATGGTAGAAGGCCGTGACCGTGGCGCAACGCTGTGGAGTATTGTCAACGCCCAAGGCTCAGAAGCGATGCGCATTGCTGATGGCTGCATTCCGATGCACACTGGTCCGGAAATTGGGGTGGCCTCTACCAAAGCCTTTACCGCACCGTTAGTAGACCAATACATGCTCGCGATGGCCTTAGCCGATGCGCGCGGGCTACTTAGCACGGAAGATCGCTTGGCAATGGCCGGTGAGCTAGCCCAACTGCCTGAAAAAATCAGCACCCTGCTCGACCGTGAACAGGATGTTGAAAAAATTGCTCGCGCTATTAAAGACATCGATCACTGTTTGTACCTTGGCCGCGGCGTGAATATGCCAATTGCGTATGAAGGCGCGCTAAAGCTAAAAGAAATTTCTTACATCCATGCGGAAGCGTATCCAGCGGGTGAAATGAAGCATGGTCCAATCGCGTTGCTCGATGAGAACATGCCCGTGATCGCCATTGCCACACAAGACCAATGGTATGAAAAGATGATCAGCCAGATGGAGCAAGCTAAAGCGCGGAGTGCGCCAGTCATTGCCGTTGCAACCGACGGCGATACGCGCGTGGCCGATATTGCCGATCATGTGATGTGGGTGCCGGATAGCTCTTGGCTCATTAGCCCAATTCTGACTGTTATCCCGTTGCAGGTTCTGAGCTATCACGTTGCGTTGCTGCGCGGCTGCGATGTTGATCAACCCCGCAACTTAGCCAAAAGCGTCACGGTCGAATAAGACAAGAGACGCGCTTCGCTTAACAAAAAAATGCCTCGCAATTGCGAGGCATTTTTGAGTCTAAGACGGATTAATGATTGGGCGCAACTAGCCCGCCATACAAATGGGTTACCGGAATGTAAGCCGTTGGATCATGATGCGCGGGCGCTTGAAAACCGTGAAACAGTGCCCCGCTAGCGGGTGCGGCGTGTGGCGTAGAAGTAGCCACGTGCTGTCCAGCGGGCGCAGCCGCATGGTGCACGTGTGCAACCTGATACAACACCACCGGCTGATGCTGGTGCGCAGGCTGCTGCACCGGCGCGGTATGTTGGGCAAAATGATGCGTAACTGGCGCGGTCGTATGATACAAGCCAGCATTGCCATGATGCGTATGAGGCGTGTTGTTATAGAGATTTACCCCGTGCTGCGTTGTTTCATGCGCCGCAACTTCATGTTGTACGGCGTGGAGTAATGGCTCATAGAGCGCAACGGCATGATGATGCCCCGCTACCGTATGCGTATGATGCGGCTGGGAATGGCCTTGATAAAGTCCATTGCCATGAAATGATGCGTCATGGCCAGCAATTGGACTGTGTCCGTGATGATCTATAACCACCACATGCCGTGGGTGATGCAAGACCGCCGCAACCGGCTGCGAAACAGGTACCGTGGCGTGATGCGCGGCTGATGGCGCTGGTGCAGCGTGTCCGCCGCTGGGCATAAGATTGATGTAGTGCGCGTTGCTGCGGCAAGTTGCGCCAGTGTGGCCGTGTAATGTATGAATAAACATCAATTCGTACACAGCGTGCACATTGGGATTTGCGCCCGCAGTATCCACATGCGCCTCCCCACTCTGCCCATAATCGATAGCGCTTAGAAATGCGGCTGGCACATTATCAGTGACATCATGAACCCAAACTTCGCTATACGCAATCTGCGCATGATTCATGGATTGATACGCCATTCCAAGCACATCACCCCAGTTATGCGGTGCCGGATGGGTGTTGGGCGCGGTGTAAGTGGTTAGGTAGCTACATACCGGCAAATTTGTGACCGGCACGTGTGGATCAAACGTGCTTGCTTGCACTGCGGAGATTGAAAAGAAACTCAGCAGTAAGGCAAACGTCGTTGAAGCAAAGATCGTCAAAATCTTAGATCGCATCGTGTATTCCCTCATATTTGAACACGAGCCAACGCACCGTCAGTCAGATGGAACGGGCAAACGCCCTTCCAAATAAAGACAGCAGCGGACTCTAAATTTTAGTTAGTTACTACGGGTACTACTTTTCTAGCAAGGCATGCCATGAAGATTGATCTACTGTGTCAAATTCTATTTGTACAGCAGACGATGATGAACTTTATCGGGTGCACTGGGCATTGTCGATTGGGGAAAGGGTTACAGCTTGGTGTGTAAACCGTTTTTCATACTTGCCATTCGTACTAGAAAACACGCGTTATTGCGCACTAATAGTCAAATCTGGGCAATCGCCAATGCTAAGCTCGGCTGCTGTACGCAATTTAAAGTGGGATTTACCGGCGCTAATGCTGCATAAGCCACAATAAAGAAAAAGTTTAGCGGATTGCGCTAAGAAACAAGAGCAGACGGCTAGGCCAATTTTGGCGCTAATTTCTCAAGACGAATGTGGACCGGTTAAGGAAAACAGCGCCCTATAAAAGACGCTGTTTCCCAAAAAGAAGAAGGAGGAGAACAAGAATGAGGCCGCTTAGCAAAGCGTGCTCTTGTTATGTCCTATGATATAAGCTGTGAGTTTCGCGTACGTTACCACTAGATGACCGCTGCATTACAACTCCGGTAACATCGTGGTAACTCTCAGGCTTAGGCCAAGGCGTGGTCTAACCCCTCAATAAGCTGGTCAATTTCTTGCGACGTAGTGTAGTGCACAAAGCTCAGCCGGATTACACCTGTTTCTAGATCAACGCCCATCCCACTTAGCGGGCGCACCCCATAAAAGTGTCCAATCCCAGCCATGATCTTATGATCCGTTAGGGCCTGGTGGACGGCAACATTAGACTTATGTAGCGGCAGAATTGAAACGGTCGGAGCGCGCAACTCAGGGTCGGCTGTGCCGATTATCTTCAAATCATCACGTGCGCCAAGCCAACCTAACAAGTTTACAAGCAAGCCTTTTTCATAGGCTTGGAACATATCATGTAAGCGCCGCCCCTTCTCTGCATCGTCTACTTCTTCATTGAAATGATGGGCATAGACAGCGTCTAGATACTCTGCGATCCCGGCCACCGCTCCAATCTGAGCATGATCTGGTCCCGCTGGCGTAATTTTTTTACGGATCACCGTTGCATTAAAGTAATGTGCTTGATTCACCATGCGGTCTAACAATTCCCGCTTAACCGTCATTAGCCCCTGATGCGGCCCCCACGTTTTATAAGTAGAAAAAAGATAGACATCAACACCCAGCGCGGCGACATCTGGCAACCCGTGCGGCGCATAAGAGACACCATCGCAAACCGCAATTGCGCCCGCTGCATGGGCTTTGGCTGCAATTGCCGCAACAGGGTTGACCTCTGCCACCACATTAGACGCATGCGGAAACGCTACCATGCGGGTTTTATCGGAAAGTAATGCGTCAAGATCCGTCAAATTAAGATGGCCGGTTTCAGGGTCTAGCTGCCACTCTTTGACAACAATGCCCGTGTCTGCCATACGTCGCCATACGCCAGCATTGGCTTCATGATCTTGCGTCGAGACAATAATCTCATCGCCTTCAGCCCACATCGCACGAAAGGCATGTGCCAACACGTACGTATTTTGAGACGTAGAAGGCCCAATATGCACTTCATCCTCGCCGACATTTAAGTAACCCGCCAGCCGAACATAAGCCTCATCCATTGCAGCGCCAGCCGCTTGTGATGCTGGATAGGGGTAATACGGCTGCACCTTGGTTTTTGTATAAAAATCATTAAGCCGCTGAATAACGTGTTGACAGGTGTAAGACCCGCCAGCATTTTCAAAAAACGCCCAGCCTTGCAAAGAAGGCTCAGCAAACGCGGGGAACTGGCTGCGAATAAAAGTGGTATCGAGTTTTGGCATGGGATGTATAGGAAATGATTAGTCAGACTGCTGAGTCTGATGCTGGACGCAAAATAAGTTGGAATTGAGCAACTCCCCACATTATCGCATTTGCGTTGCACAAACTCTAGCTAGCAATTGGCAGAGATATGGTCAAGTTGATAATTGCGTGGCACTACAGCGCTGGGGCTTGGCAATATCCGTACTTTTTATCTGGGCCCAATCGTGCGGTGAGTTTTAGATTATTTTGCACGCTACAGCACTGGATCATATTAGGGACTAAACAGCACGAAACACTTAATAAAAGATAATAAACAAGACGAAAAAATAAATCTATCTATATTATGACTTCTCAGAACTAGATATAAACGATTTTATATCTATTTATCAATTCAAAAACAGGACTAAACCACGTAAAGTATTGCCACGGTTCTCAAAGTTGTATAAGAGTTTCCGCACTCTAGTTGAATTTTCAACCGATTATCTAAATTTAAGGAAATTACCCTTATGCAACGTATCAAATTCAAACTTACTTTTGCGCTTTTATTCAGCATTTTTCTTAGTAGCTTTGCGTTGAACTCGGCCATGGCGCAAGAGACAGCACAACAATGTGGCGACACAACACGCATACTTTGGGCAGATGCAAACGATCCAACAGATGATATAGAAGCAATTGACTGTTCAGGCGAGCAAACCGTGGAACTCTACGGGCAACAAATGGACCGCACATCGTTGACCCATCCAGTAGAAATTGTGCAGCAACCCGTATTTGAAGACCCTGAACCAGACCCTACCCCACCCGTCGTCATTATTCCGCAAACAACTTGCGAGCAAAAAAAATCACACGGTGGCAAAAATGCCGCATACGCCAATGCTGAGGTTGCCCCAGGTGGTGATGATTGTCATCACGGCGGTGGCCACAAAGGTGAGCATGACGAAGATGAAACGGAAAACGGATCAAAAATAAAAGGGCCGAAAGGGAAAAGCAAAAAGGGCGGCGAGAAAAATAGTAACAGCCCCGCCCCCAGAGAAGCGCCCAAGCAAGAGAACAATAAGAACGGTTCGCCCAAATAACAGGCGCTTGAAATGGCGTGGTTTTGGCGTACTCACATCAACTAATTTGGCCCAATACGCGGGCTAAGAGACCAATATTTGGGGAATTGACATAATGAAACAATACATAAAAAAATCAACGTTCGCACTAGTGTGTGGGCTTTTTATCAGCACATTTAGTTTTACCGGCGCTATGGCACAAAACACCGCGCCAGAATGCGGGGAAATGGAACGCCAATTGTGGGGATCGGCCGGTGATGCGTCAGACGACATTGTTGGCGTAGAATGCAGCGGCGATCAGACGGTTACGATCTTCAATCAGGCCATGGACAAGACGTCCTTAACGCATCCTGTACAGCCTTACCCGCTGCCAATCATCATCATTGAGGTAAACGAAGAGGGTGAAGAAGTGGAAGTGGAAGTTGCACCGCTTACAGAAGAAACAACAACGTGTGACGGGAAAGTAAAACCGATGCTTTTAGGTACAAGTTTGAACAGCCTGGTAAACGCGGTGATGATGCAACAAGAGCAATCTATTCAAGCCGTAAGCGCCTATACAATTGGCACTAATACCATCCAAAGTGGAAGTACCGTTGCTGGTTTCACCGACATCGTCACGATTGATGCAAAAATCGGGTCTTATGATTTGCGTGAACTTCGATGCAAACCAGTATTGCGGAGGGTTGAAACATCTGAGTAGTTCCGTAAGAACTCGCTAATGCAAAAAGAGCGTCATCTGACGCTCTTTTTTTTCGGCATGCTGCTCCTGTTTCTCGGAGCGG
>JAHDBW010000323.1 GCA_020630175.1 Anaerolineales bacterium | reverse complement strand
ATGGCTTATTGATTATATGGCGTTGCCGCATCTTATGATATTATTTATAATAAATTGACTGACCGTCAGTCAAATAATAATTATGCCAAGAATATCTAAATCACCCGATAAACGCCGCAGCGAATTGATTGCCGTTGCGCAACAGCTTTTCTTTACCAAAGGCTTTGATAAAACGTCTGTGGGCGAAATTGTCAAAACGGCCGATGTTGCGAAGGGGCTGTTTTACTATTACTTTGATAGCAAACAGGCCATCCTAGAGGCCATGATCGATGACATTTTGCAGCGTGAATTGACCCACGTGCAAACAGTTGTTGAGGACCCAACGCTGGATGCCATTACCAAATGGAAAACGGCTATTCAGCACTTAGCCGCCTGGGAAGTTGCCAATGCGGATGAACTATTGCCCTTGCTTGCCACCACGTATAAGCCTGAAAACGTGCGGTTTTTGCATTATATGCAGACCCAATCGGTAGCGATTTTTTCGCCGGGGATTGCGGTAATTATTGCCGAGGGCGTGCAGCAAGGCGTTTTTCACGTGCCGCACGCTGCTGAAGTGGCGCAGCTAATTATGGGTATCTTGCTGCACACGCTGGACCCAATCGCCAAGCTAATCCTTGCTGAAACGCCAGCACCCACCCACCTCGCAGACCTGCGCCAAATTTTAGAGACCACCGAAACATCTATCGCGCGCATTTTGGGCGTGGCCGATGACGCCCTCAATTCAAACACCTTTGCGTTACTAGAAGACTTGTATCAGGAGGACTAATCCCATGCAAAATTTACAGCTGCCGCTCAAAATGGGCGCGAAACACTTTGTTAAAAACAAACGCGCTTATTACACCTATTTGCGTAATACAGAACCAGTCCACAAAGGTAAGTTCTCGATGATGTCGACTTACTTCACATCGCGCTATGCGGATTGTGTCAACGTGCTCAAAGATTCGCGCGTGATCCGCGATCGACGGCACCTGCAAGGCGGGCGGCAATTTCCAATTCCTCTACCTAAGTCCGTTGATATCCTAATGCGCTCGATGATCAACCAAGATGATCCAAATCATCGGCGCTTGCGGACGCTGGTGCACAAGGCTTTTACGCCCAAGGCTATTCGCACATTAGGCGAACGCATCGATGCCCTAACGCAGGATTTGCTAGATAAAATGGCCGCTGAAGGCACAGTAGATCTACTGCAAAGTTATGCCTTGCCCATCCCCGTAACCGTGATTCGCGAGATGGTTGGCGTCAATGAAGATGAAATGGAAGATTTGCAGCACATGCTCAAAACGCTCATCGAAGGGCTGCAGGGCGTGCGTATCGTCCGGACGTTACTGTGGGATATTAGCCGCTCGATGAAGTTCACTCGCAAGCTAATTGCGCGTAAACGACGCGAACCCGGTGATGATATGCTGACGGCCTTCATCCAAGCTGAAGAAGATGGTGAGCGGCTAACAGAGGATGAAATTGTCGCCATGACCATTCTGCTTGTGATCGCTGGGCATGAAACCACGGTGGGCCTGATCAACAATTTTGTGGTGGCCATGTTGCAGCACCCAGAGCAGCATCAACGCCTCAAAGAAACGCCAGAACTGATCGACAGCGCCATTGAAGAAGTGCTGCGTTACACCGGGCCCGTAATTGGCACCGAGCTCAACTTTGCTGCGGAAGATATTGAACTGCACGGCGTCACGATTCCTAAAAAAGCAGCCATCATTCCCATTCTAGGCGCGGCCAATTTTGACCCCACCGCCTTTGATAACCCAGATATCTTTGACATTGCCCGCACCCCCAATAAGCACCTCGGCTTTGGGCAAGGTATCCATTACTGTCTAGGCGCTCCGTTAGCCCGCTTAGAAACAAAGATTGCCGTGACCAACCTTTTTGAGCGCTTTCCAAACTTGCAGCTAGCTGTTCCAGAAGCAGATCTACAGTTTGACCAAGTGCCGCTGTTCAACCGTTACAAAGCTGTGCCGGTAGTGTTGAAGTAAAGAGATACGGGTATTGCCACTCCATAAACTCGGAGCCAGACTCCGCCAACCGTTAGCGTAGGTGCACTATCTTTAGGTCAGTAAGCAGTTGGGCAATGTCGCCCACTGCACCAACTGTCAATCAGGAGACTCACCATGCTAAACGATGAATTTTTTCAACCGACCGGTCTTGAAACCAACACCAGCGCGTGGCGCATGTTTGTGCGTATTTCATTTGTAGTTTCGCTAGGCGCAATGTCAACTGGCATTTTGTTTGCCCCAATTGAAATTTGGATCAAAGCATTTCTGGGCATTGGCCTGTACTTTGTCGTGTCTTCGACCCTAATGCTGTCAAAAACCATCCGCGATGAGCACGAAGCCCGCCGCTTGCACAACCGCATCTCCAATGCCAAAACAGAGCGTTTGTTGGTAGATGAATCGTAACGTAACACAGCCCTGTAGGACGCGGATAGTGCGCTAAATACAGGGCTGTTTACCGCGCGTTCAAAGTGGTACTATAGACAGCCATCGGACATAATATCTCCGCGTCTACCCCCTTGTTTGTTGCGCGGTGTACTCCCCGATGTGCCACACAGAATGAAAGATCTCTCAAAACAATTCAAAGTCTTTTTCCTAATGATCTTAAACCCTGAAGCAGCTTTCAAGGCGATCCCTAAGCATAATTTCTATGTGGTGGGCGGGCTGATCAATGGCTACTTCACGTTTATCCGGCTGCAACGGCAGGATTACTACCTACCAAGTGAAACAACATTTATGACGCGCGTCGTCGCGTTTTTTGGCGTGTTCTTAATTAGCCTAATCGGGTTGTGGATCACCGCCAGCATCCTGCGTTGGATTGTGAAGCTGTTCAAGAAAGATCTGACCCGCACCAGCATTATGAATCTGATCGGCTACGCGCAATCACGGCGGCTTTTGTTATTTCTACCAGCGGGCATCATCATGCTGCTAATGCCAACCAGCCCATTGGCAACAACGGTTTTGAACTACGCACCGGGCGCTGAAGATTCACTAACGCGCTTCTTTTTCACCTTCAACCTAGTGTTATATATCGATAGCCTTAGACTGCTTATTTCTGGCCTGATGGCCATGCCAGAATAGACAGAGGACAACGCGCGCATTAGCCAACCGCTGCCCTGTAAAATAGCGTCATGTCCACTTTACCGCCCGGCCAATTTGAAACACAAGACTTTCCGCGTTTTGGCTGGGCGACTTTTGCCAATCGATTCCCCAAATCGCCAGAGACGTTACAGCTAGGTATAAGTGGCGATGGTTTTGCGCCGTTTACCCTCAACGCTGCCTCGTTGGCCGCCCTACCACGCACGACACAAATTTCAGATTTTCACTGCGTCACTACGTGGACCAAGCGCAATTTAGCATGGAGCGGTTATCGCTTTCGCGATGTTTACGAGGCGCATATCGCACCCGTTGTAAATGCCGATATCAGCATCGTAGTGTTGCGCGGGCAAGATGGCTACCGCAACTTCATGCGCTTGGATGATTTGCTTGCCGCTGACGTACTGCTTGCCGATCAGCTTGACGGCCAGCCGTTAGACATTGCCCACGGTGCACCGCTGCGGCTGATTGCGCCAGCGCACTACGGATATAAAAACGTCAAGCACGTTCGTAAACTCGAAGTTTGGCAAGACGCTGCGCAATATAAGCCGCAAGGGCCAAAACTCGCCCAGCATCCACGCGCCAGAGTCGCCCATGAAGAACGCAGTATTAGCCT
>JAHDBW010000322.1 GCA_020630175.1 Anaerolineales bacterium | reverse complement strand
CGGTGAGGCCAGCATCATGGCGTAGGTACTGGCGAGCTTTTGGGCATATAAACGGGGTGTTAGTGGCGTGGCTGCGCCTTGGTTGTTGCTGGCGTAGTCGATGAATTGTTGCAGTTCTGCGGCGGCAAGCGGTTCGCCAAATACGTAGCTGGCAATTTCGGTCACGAGTTCACCAACGGTGTTGGGCATACTGTGCCGTTGACTCAACTGACTGACTAACCCGGCTGGGCGCTGCTCAAAATCGCTATGCGCAACGTGCGTCAGAAACATCGCGGTATTCCAGCGCATGAGCATGCCATTGGTTGAAAGCCAAACGTTTGCTTCATCTGGATAGCCGTTTGGCGGCTGCCAGCCATACGGCACCTGATCAAGCTCAGCCAGCTTTTCTTCAAGCACATAGGTTGCCGTAAGTTGTGTGCCCGTGGCCCGTAATGCGCCGACCATAAAATCAAGCGGACGGCGTAATTTTTGCCCGGCACTAGCGGCAAATTCTGGCGCTAAAAACAAAGCGCGCACCACTGGTTTGATCTGACCTTTATTTGCTAGCCAAACATTTGTAAGCTGGTCTACCAGACTGCTTGGCGGCTGATCGCTCACGAAGCGGCGCACAAGCTTTGTGCAAATAAAACGTGCGGTCTGCGGATGATAGGCCAGCAGATTGAGCACATGCAGCCCATCTTCAATGCCACGTCCGGCTGGCAGCGTGTGCCCCAACACTGGCTTTACATCGGTGTCATGGTCAGCCCGATCAAAGAAGAAATCGGTTTCGGTATCCCAATCGACACGCCAGCCGGTAAAGGCGCGCGCCACGGCACGGACGTCATCTTCGGTATAGCCACCATCGACGCCGAGCGTATGCAATTCCATCAATTCACGGGCGTAGTTTTCATTGGGTGCACTCGCACTGTTGCTGAAGTTGTCTAAATATTCCAACATGGCCGGATGCTTAGCCGTTTCGACCAGCAGCGTTTGAAACGAGCCGAGCGCATGCTTACGGATCACATTTTGCTGAAAGTCCAGCAAGTTGAAGGCATAAGCCCCCCAAATCGGAATGTTGAAATGGTCTGCCCAAAATTCCACCACGCGCTCATAAAGCTGGCGTTCGCTGCGCACTGCACGGTTGACCATGCTTGCTATCAGCGCCATGTGGATGCGCTCCTCAGCATTATTGAGATCAAACAGCGTCTCACGATCCATTGTGATGATCGGATGCTTATACAACCAAGCCTCCATTTCAGGGTCGGCAATGGTTTCAGGCGCAAGTTGCTGGTCTAAATAGCCTTCAATGCCCAGTGCCCGCACACGCGCCATGTCCTGCGGCGTCACGCCATAGCTGATGCGGTTAAGAAAGTGGCGTTCTGGGCTGATTTGTTGCTGCCGCGCGGCAGTTGGGTGCGGCATCAGCAATGTTAGAAAGTCGCGGCGGGAAAGGTTGGTCGTGGTCATAAGTAGAAATCCGTTGGGGGTAAAGTCACTACATTTAGAATAAATGGGGCTGTTTGCCGAAGCTGGTTGCCAAAGGGGCGCGATGGGGGCGTGAAAGGGGCGCACAGTAGACCCGCCAAATTCACAGCAGGTTTTATTTGGCACAAACCGGATTCCCGTTACAATATCTCTATGCAACAATCGCTTGGACCTGGCAGCCTCATCAATCGTTACCGTCTTACTGAAGAAGTTGGGCGCGGCGGCATGGGGATTGTGTATCGCGCGGAAGATGCACAGCTCCAGCGTTCGGTGGCGATCAAGTTGCTTGCGCCGCATTTAGGGCAAGATGCAACCGCCCTAGCGCGTTTTCAGCGTGAAGCCGCGCTCATCGCGCGGCTCAAACATCCGCATATTGCCACAATTTACGACTTTGGGCAGCATGACGCCTACCCTTACATCGCAATGGAATGGGTCGACGGCATCACGCTAAAGCAGTTGTTTACGCAGCATAATCAGCTCGCGCTAGACGCCTGTTTACGCCTTGCCGATCAGCTCGCCAACGCCCTCGATTATGCCCATCAGCAAGGCGTGATTCATCGTGATCTCAAGCCTGCCAACATCATTGTCAATGCCCAGGGCCAAGCCACAATTGTCGATTTTGGCCTCGCCCGCTTAGAGTCTGCCCCCGCCGTCACTGCCACGGGCGACATTCTCGGCACGCCGCGTTACATGGCGCCGGAACAGATCCAAAACATGCCGGTCGATGGCCGCGCCGATCAATACAGTTTGGCAACCATTCTTTATGAAGCCTTAGCTGGCACGCCTGTCTTTCAGGGTGAAACAACGCCCGCATTGCTGCAACAACAGCTTTACATCGCGCCGCCCGCAATTACAGAACACAATCCCACCGTGCCGGAAACGGTTGCCGTTGCGCTAGAACAAGCCTTAGAAAAAGAACCCAGCAAGCGTTTTGAAACCGTCACTAGCTTTAGCAAGTCGCTACATGGATTAGTGCCTGCGCCAGCGCTCACCCCTGCCAAAAGCACTGCTTCTCGTCCGGTCTGGCGCTGGTTACTGCCGCTACTGGCCGTGGTTGCCGCAATCGCTATTGGTGGGCTATTGATCCAACAGCGTGCGCCGACTACCGCAACAGCCCCCCCCACAGCAACCGCGCTTGTTGATGAAGAAGACCTAGCAGAGACCGTTGATATTCCAAGCGCTGAGCCGTGGTGGAGCGACGGGTGGCGGATGGCGAATGGCGACCCCAGTCAGCGCAGTTTTGTTGAAGGTTGGCTGTTCCCAATTGACCCTGACGCCCGCTGGACGGCTGAGTTAGATGCGCCGCTGGCCTATCCGTTGTTGGTCAGTAATGGCACGGTTGTGACCGCCGATACGGTTGGCACGTTGAGCGTGATCGATTGGTTTACGGGTGAGACAAGCTGGCAAACGCGCATTGGCGGCACCTTTAGCGCCACGCCCCTCATCATTTTTCAAGAGGATGAACTGATCATTGCAGCCACGCAAGAGGACGGTATTTATGCGTTCCGGCGTTGGGATGGGTCGCTCAAATGGCGCATCAATGCCGCTGATTTAGAAGACGGCACGATCATCAGCCTGACCACAATCGATGATGACCGCGTGCTAGCCGCCTCAGATTTAGGCGTGCTGTATGACATCATTGCCGAGACGGGCGAGATCGAAGCCGCGCTAGAGCTTGATGAAATTTCACAGCCCCCTGCCGTTGCAAACGCAGGAATTTATATCGCTGGAGATCGCAGCATTATTTATGCGCTCGATCCGGCGTCTGGTGAGATTGTGTGGGAAACAGACCTGTTAGCGCCAATCAACGTGGGACCGTTAGTGTTTGAAGAAACCGGTCAGCTTTACGTCAGTGCTGGCGATGCGATTTATGCGCTTTCAATGCTGTCCGGCGAAATTACGCAAGACTATCCAATTGAAACCGCAGTCAATAGTTTGAGCGCCAACTGGCATCATATTTATGCCACCACGGACGCTGGAGAGGTCGGCGCGATTAGCCCATACGAAGAAGACTTGGTCTGGACCACTAGCCTAGATGCGCCCATTGCCAGCCAGCCGATGGTGCTTGAAGAGCACGTCGTTGTCACCACAACCAACGGCGTTGTGCATGTGCTTGCGCCCGATGATGGCACCCGCGATGCCGCGCTGAGCACCGCGCTTGATCTCGACACCAACGCCGCCGGACGCCTGATTGGCGGCTGGCTGTTTATTAATGATGACGATACCGTTTACGCCTTTGGTGCGCGTGAATAGCC
>JAHDBW010000321.1 GCA_020630175.1 Anaerolineales bacterium | reverse complement strand
GGCGGCTCAAACGCTGTCACCTCCGGCAATTCCCCAACAAATTTTTCAACTTCAACTAGCGCGGTATGCGCACTTGGTGCTTGTGACAGGCTAGACGTCCCTTTGTCTTTTGTGAGCACATTCGGGTTGCCATGTTTGTCTAACGCTCCGCGAATGCCGGGGGCAATTGGGTCAAACCACGCGCCGGTGCACAGCCGGATGACGCCCGGGCGAATATCTTCAGAGAGCAGCACCCCAGCTAAGCAGGCCCCACGCGCATTGAAAATCCGCACAACATCGCCTGCGTGTAGACCGCGTTTGGCGGCGTCAGTTGGGTGCATCGTGACGGGTTCACGATCTTGAATTTTGCGCTCGCGGCTGACAGGGCCACTATCTAATTGGCTGTGCAAACGCACGGGCGGCTGGCTAGAAATCATGTGCAGTGGGTAGTCTGTGGCGTTGCCTAACCATTCAAAGGGTGCTAACCACACCGCATGGCCGGGGCAGTCGGCATAGCCAAAGCTTGCTACCGTTGCTGAAAATAATTCTATTTTCCCGCTCGGCGTTGGCAGTGGATTGGCGGCTGGATCACGACGGAAAGCCGCTAGCATAACGTTGTTAGCAGGGGGCGTGGGCAATTCGACCATGCCTTGTTCCCAGAATGTATCGAAGTCTGGCAGGTGTGTGTCCAGCGTGGCGCTCTTTTGCTGCGCACCGTGCCATAAGTGTTGTAGCCACTGTTTCTCAGTACGGCCCGCAGTAAACGCGGCCTTTGCACCGAGCTTATCTGCCAAACCCGCAAAGATTTCATGGTCGGTGCGCGCTTCACCAACGGGTGGAATCGCTTGGTGCATGGCGGTAAACGTATAGTCGTGGCGGGTCATACAAATGTCATTGCGCTCCAGCATGGTGGTGCTTGGAAACACAATATCGGCATGGCGCGCGGTGGCCGTCCACCAAATTTCATTGACAATGACACAGTCCGGCTGCTGAAAGGCTTTCACGAGGCGGTTCAAATCCTGATGATGATGGAACGGATTACCGCCTGCCCAATAGACCAGCTTGATGTCTGGATAGGTCAGCGTGTGTCCATCAAAGGGATAGTCTTGACCGGGATTGAGTAGCAAATCGGCAATGCGGGCAACCGGAATATAGGTATCAATCGGATTGGTGCCCTGTTCAACCTTCGGCCACTGATTATGATAAATTGGCGCGCCAATAATGCTGTCTGCGCCGTAAAACAAGCCAAATCCGCCTGCCGGAAGCCCAATTTGCCCTAACATGGCCGCCAGTGTCACCGTTGCCCACAGCGGTTGCTCGCCATGATCACCCCGCTGTAGGCTGGCCGCAACAGTAATCAGCGTGCGTTTCTGCGCCATCTCACGTGCCAAGGTGCGAATTGCATCCGCATCGACCGCAGTAATGTCTGCGGCCCAATTGGCATCTTTGACAATGCCATCTTTCTCGCCCATAAGGTAAGCAGTGACGGTCTCAAACCCAATGGCGTAGCGCTTGAGAAAGACTTGATCGTGCAAGTTCTCGCTCAGCAGCGTGTGTGCCAAGCCCAGCATCAGGGCGGTATCCGTATTGGGACGCAGAGACAGCCAACGCGCATCCAGCGCTGCGGTGAGGTCATTTTTACTGGGGCCAACGTTGACAAAATCCACACCCGCCGCTTTGCAATCCAGCATCATCTGTTGGATTGAATGCCGCCCAATGCCGCCGGTAGCCACATCCATATTGCGCAACGGCGCACCGCCAAACATCACCACCAGTTCTCCATGCTCCGCCACCACCGGCCAGACTGTGCTGTCACGCAGCAGTGCGCGGCACGGACCGACGATATGCGGCATGGTGACTAGGCCCGCCGCGTAGCTGTAGTTGCCTTCGCTGCGGGTATAGCCGCCAATGCAGTTCATAAACCGATGGATTTGGCTCTGCGCATGATGAAAACGCCCCGCGCTGGCCCAACCGTATGAACCAGCAAAAATGGCTTCGTTGGTATGTTGGGTGCGCACGCGATCCAGTTCGCCAGCTGCGAGGGTAAGGGCGGTTTCCCAATCGACTTCTATAAATGGCTCTTGGCCGCGCTGGCCTTTGCTAGCGGCACCGTTTTCCAAAAAGCCTTTGCGAATTGCAGGACGCAGAATGCGGGCGCGGCTGTGTGTTGCCCCAGCCAGACCGGCCATAATTGGCGAAGGATGCGCATCTTTTTGATGCGGTAAGACCTTGGTGACGCGCCCATTCTCAGTTTGAACTTGGCCTGCGCCCCAGTGGGTGGCAGTTGTTGAGATCTTTTTCATGACAGTTGGGCTTGTTGTTTGCGATATTCGCCGGGCCGAACGCCGTAGAACCGTTTGAACGCTGTGCTAAAGGCTGCTTCCGAATGATAGCCAACGCGGGTTGAAATTTGGAGCAGTGAGTCTTCGGTGGTGGTGAGCAACCCGGCTGCTTGTTGCATGCGGGTGAGGGTGATGTATTGAAAAGGCGTCATACCGACCAGGTCAGAAAAGCGGTTAGAAAAAGACGAGCGCGACATGCCCGCAATTTTGCCAAGTGCTTCAACAGTAAGGTGTGAGCTGGGCTGCTGATGTATAGCGCTTAGGGCGCGACTGATCTGCGGATCGCCTAAGGCGGCTAAAAATGAAATTGGCGTGTTGGAAGCATCGGCAAAGGCGCGAATGGCTTGAATGAAAATGATTTCGGATAAGCGGTTGATAACCGCCAGCGCACCGGCTTCTCTGGAGAACGATTCGTGAGCAATGAAACTCAGGGCGCTATCTAGCCAAGTGCTGTTGTAACTTTTACGGCCCGACACGTGTAAAAACGGCGGCAAGTTTGTCAGGAGTGGGTGCACGGCATTGTCAAATCCGAACTCACCACAAACGAGCATCGTATTGGGGCCACCACCGCCATAAATGAGCGGACCCGTGCCAATATAGCTCACTTCAGCAAGCACATCATCTAACGGACGGGCGGGAGAGTTGACATCATCCATGATGGTGTGTCCAGCGCCATGCGGGATGATGACGAGATCGCCATTGGCAATGGGTAGGCGCTCAGCTTGCCCATCAACATGCAGCCAGCCTTGACCGTGCGTGACCACATGGAACCGCGAAACGCTGCCCTTAGGCGGCACGTATACCGACCAAGGCGCAGTGAGGTCTGTTCTGAAATAGAAGCTCGACTGGAACTTCATGCCACTGAGTATGTCTGTGAGTATGTCCATTATAAATTTGCAGATTGATACGATCTAGCATAAATTATAGCAAAAATAGAATTGATAGTATTTATTGGCGTGAGTATTATATTGCTACTAATCAATTGTAGTTCTATACATCTTACAGGAGACATTCAACATGAATTTACGATTTGTAACCAAAACAATCCACGCTTATTTAGACTATCCGGTGGCGCTCAGCCTGATGGCAATGCCGTTTTTGCTTGGGTTAGGCAGTTCGCATCCATTGGCGCTGTGGCTATCCGTTGGCACTGGAGTGGCGGCGCTGTTGCTGACATTACTGACTGACCATCAATTTGGGGTAGTGCGCGTTATTCCTTATTCAGTCCATTTGGCGGTGGACTTTACGGTTGGCGTTGTGTTTTTACTTGCGCCATTTGTCTTGGGGTTTGCTGGGCTTGACGCTTGGTATTACTGGATCAATGCAATTGCGGTATTGACTGTGGTGACGCTCCATAAGCCCGACTAACGCGTTTACATCTTTCTCTCTTTTGCGAAAAA
>JAHDBW010000320.1 GCA_020630175.1 Anaerolineales bacterium | reverse complement strand
GTCGCACTATTTATAAAAACTTTGGAGAAAAAGAAAATGGCCGCAACAATTTATTACGACAAAGATGTCGATGCAAATTTGATTATGACCAAGAACGTGGGGATTGTGGGCTACGGGTCACAAGGTCACGCGCATGCATTGAATCTAAAAGACAACGGCGGTAATGTCCGCGTTGGCTTGCGTGCAGACAGCAAGAGCATTGCAAAAGCCGAAGCTGAAGGCTTGCAAGTGATGACTGTGCCAGCACTCACCCAATGGGCCGATGTGCTCATGATCTTGGCACCAGACACCAAGCAACCAATGATCTATGAAAAAGACATTGCACCAAACCTAAGTGAAGGGATGTTGCTGATGTTTGGTCACGGCTTCAACGTGCGTTATGAAACCATCGTGCCACCAGCTAACGTTGGCGTCTCTTTGCTTGCACCAAAATCACCAGGCCACCGCGTGCGCGAAACTTTCGTCGCTGGCGGTTGTACCCCAGGCTTGATGGCCGTTCACCAAGACCCAGCCGGTGACGCAAAAGACTTGTCACTGTCATACGCAGCTGGCATCGGTTGTACCCGCGCGGGTGTAATTGAAACCACCTTCAAAGAAGAAACAGAAACCGACCTCTTCGGTGAACAAGCTGTTCTTTGTGGTGGTGCAAGTGAATTGGTAAAAGCTGGCTTCAAAGTATTGGTCGAAGCTGGTTACCAACCAGAAGTTGCATACTTCGAATGTCTACACGAACTGAAGTTGATTGTTGACCTCATGTACCGTGGTGGCTTGAACTACATGCGCTATAGCGTTTCAGACACCGCAGAATACGGTGACTACCACGCCGGGCCGCAAATCATCACTGAAGAAACAGTTGGTGCAATGCGTAAAGTCCTCACAGACATTCAAGACGGCACCTTTGCTCGCGCTTGGATCGAAGAAAATGCTAGCGGTCGCGCAAACTTCGAAAAGACCCGCATGGACGAACAAGATCAACTGCTAGAAAAAGTTGGCCTCGACCTGCGCAGCATGATGGCCTTCATCGACCCAGTCACCATCAAACCGGGCGAGTAATTGAGAAGATAGACAAGAGTAGAGAGAACGCGCTGCGCGCTAGAGAGGGAACGGCTGTTTTCTCTCGCTCTCTACTTTTTTAGCCTTCAGTTAGAAGGTCTCACCTAAGCCGTGGGGCCTTCTGCCGGGATGCTAAACGTAGCACCTATATATAAAGAACAGAGGTCTCATAGAGATAAGTACGCAATCTCTTTCTCTAGGCACGCCGTGCCGTTCTCTTTCTCTCTACTACTTACGGAGGTAAGCTGATGACAGCAAGCAACTACATACGCTTTTTTGATACGACTTTGCGCGATGGCGAACAATCGCCTGGCGCAACGCTCACGAGCCAAGAAAAACTAGAGATTGCGCGTCAACTTACTAGGCTGGGCGTCGATATTATCGAGTCCGGCTTTGCAGCAGCGTCCCCAGATGATTTGAAAGCAATCCAGATGATCTCACGCGATTCTGGCACGCTTGAAGGTATTGCGCAGTGGACCGATGAGGCCCTGACGCCACCGACCATTTGTAGCTTGTCACGCGCGCATGAACGTGACATCGACAAAGCTTGGGAAGCCGTTCAATATGCGGAAAAACCGCGTATTCATACGTTCATTGCCACCTCGCCGATTCATATGGAGTACAAGCTTCAAATGGATCCGGAAGAAGTGATTGATCGGGCTGTAAAGATGGTCAAACATGCCAAAAGCATGTGTAAAGACATCGAATTTAGCCCGGAAGACGCTGGCCGCTCTGATCCTGAATTTTTGTATTTGATTTTGGGTGAAGTGATCAAAGCCGGTGCGACCACGCTGAACATTCCAGACACCGTAGGCTACCGCACGCCAGAAGAATTTGGCGCGCTGATCCGTGGCATCAAAGAAAACACGCCCGGCATTGAAAACGCCATCATTTCGACTCACTGTCATGATGACTTGGGTTTGGCAACCGCCAACACCCTAGCCGGTGTGCAAAATGGCGCCCGCCAAGTTGAAGTCACCATCAACGGCATTGGCGAACGCGCAGGCAACACCTCACTTGAAGAAGTGGTCATGGCATTGCGCACCCGCAAGCCGTTCTATGACATGGAATACGGCATTGTGACCGAGCAAATCATGCGCACGAGCCGCATGGTGAGCCAATACACCAGCATGGTGGTGCCGCCAAACAAAGCCATTGTGGGCGCAAACGCGTTTGCCCATGAAGCTGGCATTCACCAAGACGGCATGCTCAAGAACGAAGAGACGTATGAAATTATGCGTCCGGAAAGCGTCGGCTTGACTGAATCTAACTTGGTATTGGGTAAGCACTCTGGCCGCCATGCCTTGAAAATGCGCTTGGAAGAGCTTGGGTTCACCGTTGGTGATGACAAATTGAAAGAAGTGTTTGCACGCTTCAAACGCCTAGCCGATAAGAAAAAGACGGTTACCGATCTGGACTTGGAAGCCTTGGTGGTTGAAGAAAAACAACGGCCAACCGAAATCTTCTCACTCAAAGATATTCAAGTGGTGAGCGGCACGCTCGGCATGCCAACCGCCACCATTCGCTTAGAAGGGCCAGACGGCACCATGCACGTCAACGCCGCCATGGGCACCGGCCCGGTTGATGCAGCCTACAAAGCAATTGATCAAGTCGTGGCATTGCCAATTGAGTTGCTTGAATACACCGTAAATGGCGTTACCGAAGGCATTGATGCCCTTGGTGAAGTAACCGTGCGCATTGATGTTGACGCAACGCAAGTTGCCAGCAGCATTCCACAGAAAATGTCGCCGCAGTCTGGTGCTAAGACCAACCTCACGTTCAACGGCTTTAGCGCCCACACCGATATCATCGTTGCGAGTGCGCGGGCCTACGTGGTTGCGCTCAACAAAGCGTTAGCAGCGCTTGGGCTCTACGGCATTGAGAAACCAGCCGAGAAAGAAACAGCATAGTAAACAATGATAGAGAACAGAGGATAGAAGATAGTGAGACAGCCTTTCTATCTTCTATCCTCCAAGCACGCAGTGCGCTCTCTATCTCATAAAAATTCAGAAAAATGACTAAACCTACAACATTATTCGAAAAAATTTGGAACAACCACGTGGTTGCCCAAGAAGAAAATAGCCCAGCGTTGATCTACATCGATCTACACTTGGTGCATGAAGTGACCTCACCACAGGCCTTTACGGGCTTGCGCCAACGTGGCCTAAAAGTGCGTCGCCCAGACCGCACCGTGGCAACCATGGATCACAGTATCCCGACCATTCCAATCAATCAATTGCCAATGGTCGACGAACAAGCAATCGCGCAACTTGGCATTATGGCCAAGAACGCAGAAGAGTTTGGCATCCGTCTTTACGGTCTAGACAGCGACCAACGCGGTATTGTGCATGTGATTGGCCCAGAACGCGGCTTTACCCAACCGGGCATGACCATTGTTTGTGGTGACAGCCACACCTCTACCCACGGGGCATTTGGCTCACTTGCATTTGGCATTGGCACCAGCGAAGTCGAACACGTCCTCGCCACCCAAACCTTGTTGCAATACAAGCCTAAGACCTATGAAGTGATGGTTACCGGTAGCTTGAAACCGGGCGTCTCTTCTAAAGACATTATCCTCGCGCTGATTGCTGAAATCGGCGTTGGTGGTGGCACTGGTCACGTCTTTGAATTCCGCGGCCCAGCCATTGAAGAACTCTCAATGGAAGCCC
>JAHDBW010000319.1 GCA_020630175.1 Anaerolineales bacterium | reverse complement strand
GATATTCGGCATCAATTTGGCTTACGCACGGTCATGAACACCGTCGAAAAGCTGTTCAATCCAGCCAACGCGCCGTACCAAATTAGCGGCTTTTTTCACGGCAACTACATTGATCGCTTGCGCACCTGCCAAACTGGCACCACGCAGAGCTGGGTGATTCAAGGCGAAGAAGGCTCGATTGAAATGGTGCCATCGCGCCGCACGCATATCTTTGCTGCAGACGCCGCCGATGACATCATTCTTGATCCAAACGAAGTGGACTTTGCGCATACAGACCGCATCCACGCCGCGCCAGAAATTGACGCCCACGTGGCGCTCAACAAGCAAGCGCTTGCCAATGAGCCAAGTGCCGCGCGGGATCAGGTCACCCATACGGTGGGCGTCATTCTGCACCTGCTGGGCGTTGCGCGTTCTAGAGCGGACGGTATCCAACGTGCGCACGACACATTACAAAACGGCGTTTTATAGCCCCATCCAAATCTTATTATGAGTAAATTTCCAACCTTAAAAGGCTTCCCAATCTATCTTGTTGGTCTTGAAAGCAAGCGTTGTCTGGTGATTGGCGGCACGCATGAAGCGCAGGGCAAAGTCAAAGCGCTGTTAGATGTTGATGCGTGGGTAACCGTCATTGCGCCGGAACTCAATCCACAGCTTGAAGCGTGGGCACTGGCTGAAGACATCAGCTGGATCAAACGCGCGGTGCAGCCGGAAGATTTTGAAGGCGCATTTCTGGTGATTGCCGAACGCCATACGCCAGAAATCAACGAAATGATTTGGCAACACGGTCGCGCCGCTGGTGCCATTGTCAATGTGATGGATGATATTCCGCGCTGTGAATTTATTGCAGGGTCGGTGATTCGGCAGGGGCCGTTGACGTTTACCATCAGCACCAGCGGCTGTGCCCCAGCCTTAGCCGTGCGCTTACGTCAGAAGCTAGAAAAAGGATTCGGTCCAGAATACGGCCTCTTCCTAGAATGGATGCGTGACTTACGCCCTGGCATGGCCGCGCATTATCCAGACTTTCAAACGCGTAAAGCGCTGTGGTACGAAATTGTTGATTCCAATATCATCAAGCATTTGCGTAACGAACGGCTTGATTTAGCGTTACAACAGCTAGTAGACGTTGTTGGAGTGGAGGTTGCCTCGGTGCTTTTCAGTCGACCTGAATGCAGCGAAGTGCTATCTAGGCAATTGTGTAACCGCACATTAGTTGTAACCGCCTAGCACTGCTAATACGTTTTCTGTTCTCCTCCAGAGTGGAGCCGGGTCCCCCCGGCTCTCTTTGTTTAAGTGGGATTGTGTTGGCCTAAATTTGAATTTCGGCTTGTGATGTATCTTTGATCATGAGTTTTGCCGTTAGCCAGCCAGCGCCAGCAGCCGCAACAACGTCAACAATACCAATACATAAACCCGTGGCCGCAGCGCCAATGTAAAAGCCTGCATTTTCGGCCGTATTGCCGACTTCTGGAATATCTCCAAAAAGCGTTGAGCCCCCAATAGACTGTAAATAAACGACGGCGATCAGCGCGCCAATCAGCTGAGCGACAAAGATCAATGCACCTGCGGTGAGGCCAGCAGTTGCGCCTTCCTTGGGGCCGGTTGCTGGCGTGAGGGTTGGGGATTGGCGCACCGTTAGCGCACCTGCTGCCGCACCAGCAACAACCGCAACTAATGGCCCGCAAAACCCGATTACACCGGCCACACAAATATTGATGACGAGGCCAACCCCGCCCATAATTAGTCCATTTTTGATTGAAGTTTTCATCTTAGGTGTTCCTTGCTCCTGTTCAATACTAGGGTGATTACGAATAACGCCAACTGCCGATTAAGCGCGGGCGTTTACAAATGCGGCAACAGACCGCTCGATATCGGCTTCGGTTGTAGCCCATGAGCAAACGCTGATCCGGATGACCGGCTGCCCTTGCCATTTGGAGCCGCCGCACCAACATTCACGACTAGCCTGCACATTGGCCATCAGCGCCTGCGTCTTTTCTGGGGTGTCTTCAGCAATCATTACTTGATTGAAGACCACGTCATTTAGCACGGTAAAGCCATTCTCAGTAAGTTGGGTTGCAAATTGCGTGGCCCGTTGGCAGAGGCCGTCAATCAACTGGGCTACCCCGTCTGCGCCTAAGAATTTGAGCGTTGCCCACAGCTCTACTGCCCGGGCCCGGCGTGACATATCGGGGGTGAACATCATGTTGTCACGCTGTTCGCCGTACTCAATATAAGCACCCGTAGCCTGCATTGCCGCCGTAAGCGCCTGCCGATCTTTGCACAACACCATGGCCGAGTCATAAGGCGTGTTGAGCGTTTTATGCCCATCAACAGACCACGAATCCGCCAGTGCAATGCCCGCTGTGAGGTGGCGTTGGTTAGGGGACGCTGCCGCCCACAGGCCAAAAGCACCATCAATGTGGACCCAAGCGTTGGCTGCATTGGCCTTGGCACAAATGGTTTCAAAGTCATCAAATGCGCCAGAATTGACGTTACCAGCTTGCAGAATCAACAGCGTGTTGGCGTCTAGCTCTGGCAAGTGCGCGGGGTCTAAACGCCCCTGATCATCAGCGGGGACAAGTTCAACGCGGGCTTTGCCCAGCCCCAGTAAGGCCAAGGCCTTGAACACTGTGCCGTGCGACTGTTCGCTCAGCACCACGCGAATTGGCGGGGCACCAAAGAGGCCATCTGTGTTGACATCCCAACCTTGCTTTTGCAGTAATGCGTAGCGTCCGGCGGCCAACCCACACATGGTCGCGATTGATGTGCCGCTCACAAAGCCCGCTGTTGTGTCTGCGGGCAGCCCCAGTAATTGGTTGACCCAGCGTTCACAGACTTGCTCCAGCTTGGCGACCGTGGGTGACATAACGTGTAGCGCGGTGTTCTGATCCCAAACATCGCTCAGCCAGCGGGCCGCGACTGCGGTTGGGATCGCGTTGCCATTTACAAAGCCAAAGTAACGCCCGCCAGTTTGGGCAATGGTGCCGGGTGATCCAACCGTGTCGAGCATTTCTAAAATAGCCTGTCCGTCTTGAGGCGTTTTGGGCAGCGGCTCATCAAAGGCGCTTAGTGCCGCAAGATCAGCCGCATGCGGAAACACATGGCGCTCTTGCGAGGCGTCCATATAGGCATAGGCATAGGCTTGGGCTTGCGCAAACAGCGACTTGTCGGCAAGCTGAGAGAACATGGTGGAATGGATGGTACTCATAGGGATTCAAATAGGATATTTTGCAGGTATATGCGTGCGTTTCAAAAATCAGTCCGTCAGCACGTTCTCCAGATAATAAAACATCCCGCTGCCAGAGCGGGATGTTTTATTCTAAAAATGGTGAAACGCAGCCGAAATTGCTACATTTGGAAGGTTTCGTGCACGGTGACTTGGCCACCATAGCTAAGATGCGGATGTGCCGCACACGCTGCAAGTGCGCCATCCATGTCTTCGGCTGAAATAACGGTATAGCCCGTAACGTTAGGGGCGATCACGCAATCCTCAACACCATTTGCGGTAATGCTTTTGGATACGCTAAATGGATTGCCGCCATCGACAACAGCTTCGCCCATTTGGCCATACCAAGCGCCCCAAGCGGCCATCACCGCAGCTTGATCTTCTTCGCTTTCTGGGATGGTGCCGCCGGTGTATAGCAAGACAAAATTCTTCATGGTTAGTTCCTCTAGTGTGTGGGTTGGTTGAGATTTGCAGCCAACCTGTAGTTGAATTGGTGCGATGTA
>JAHDBW010000318.1 GCA_020630175.1 Anaerolineales bacterium | reverse complement strand
TGAATAACGTTGCCGTACGTTTCATTGATGGCACGTAACAACGCCTTATCAACTGCACCGATGGTGCGAATACGGGTATAAGGTTGTGTGGTCAGCCGCGTTGCTAACGCCATGTCAGTTTCTACGGTAGAGGCTGCTACAACAGCCTGCGCCCAGCCAACCGCGCTGGCAATAGTCGAGTCAATACTTAAATGAACGTCAACGCCAACTGTGCTGGCGGCAACAAGTGTTAGCGCGAGTGCGTCGGCGTTTGCTTCGGTCACGCGCACTAGAATTTTGTCTAGCGGAATGTAGCGGAAGACGTTGCTTTCACCCAACACTTGGGTTGGATCATGCTCAACGCTGAAGTGCGTTTGCAGGTAATAGGCATAGTTTTCTGCCGCTTGGCGGATCAAGGTTGAGGTCTGGGCTTCACGTAGGCATAGTTGGAACACATTCCCCGCAACAGTGGGCGGGTGCGCTTTTGCAGGCGTGCCGATTTGCTCCCACTGCATGAGTGACGCCACATAGTTTGGCCCACCGGCCTTTGCACCGACGCCAATAGCAGAGCGTTTCCAGCCGCCAAACGGTTGGCGTTGCACCACCGCGCCGGTAATCCCACGGTTGATGTAAGCGTTACCGACTTCTACGCGCTCGCGCCAAATAGCCGTTTCACGTTCATCAAGGCTGTGAATACCGCCGGTTAGTCCAAAATCGCTGTCGTTGGCAATTTCAATGGCATGGTCTAAGTTGTCTGCGCGGACCAGCCCTAACACTGGCCCAAAACATTCCGTGTTGCGATACCAAGAGTCAGGCGTGACGCCAATGCGAATGCCCGGTGACCAGAGATTTGGGTTGTCCGGATCTTGTTTAGGTTCTAGCAGCCAGCGTTCGCCAGCGTCTAGTTGGCACAGGCCGCGTTCTAGTTCCGGCCCGGCTTGGCGAATGATTGGTGTCACGCTGCTGGTGGTGTCCCAGGCGGAACCCACAACTAGGCTTTCGGCGGCGTCTTTGAGTTGACGCAAAAAGATCGGGTTGTCATACACTTCGGCTTCTAGAATGCCAAGGCTGGCCGCCGAACATTTCTGGCCGCTGTGCCCAAAGGCTGAGTGCACAAGGTCTTTGATGGCTAAGTCATGATCGGCCATGGCGGTAATGATCAGTGCGTTTTTGCCGCTGGTTTCGGCAAACAACTGGAGGTCTGGCCGCCATCCTTGGAACAAGGCTGCCGTTTCAGAGCCACCGGTCAAAATAACCGCATCCACCCGTGGGTCAACAATCAACTGCTGCCCAATTTCGTTGTCTGGCGCCACAATAAATTGCAACGCGTCTTTTGGAATACCGGCGCTCCATAGCACATTGGCTAGCTTCCAGCCGACCAAAACTGCTTCCGGTGCTGGTTTTAGAATGACGCTGTTGCCAGCCATCAAGGAAGACATTACGCCGCCACATGGAATTGCAAACGGGAAGTTCCAGGGTGGGGTGACCACAACGGTGCCCAAAGGCGTGCCGACCAAATCGGCAGTGTCTTTGGCGAGCGCGTCTAGGCTGCGGGCGTAGTAGCTGGCAAAGTCGATGGCTTCGGCGATTTCAACGTCGGCTTGGATGACGGTTTTGCCACCATCTAAGACCATCGCGCCGATCAAATCGCCATACTGGGCGTTGATTTCATTGGCACAGGCAATCAGCAGGTCGCGCCGTTCGGCAACCGTGGTCTTGCCCCATGTTTGTTGGGCGGCCTTGGCGGTGTTTAGCGCTTGGTCAATCAGCGCCTTGTCTGCTAAGGCGTAACGGTACGCAACGGTGTTCGGGCGCGATGGATCGCTCCCAATGCCATCGGTATTTGGCGTTAGAAATTCGCCGCCAATTTGCAGGGCGATGGGCGCAGGTGTTTTCTCACGCCATTGATCCAGTGCAGCGTTGATCCAGTCAACGTTTTGCGGCAGTGAAAAGTCAGTGTCAGCCGCGTTATGGAACGGCACATCGGCATGCAGTTGCGTTGCCGGCTGTGACCGATCTTGTTGCCGATTAGGGCCTTGAGGCGCAACATTCATCAGCTCTAGTGCTGTCAGGAAGCGTGATTTTTGCCGTTCCCAAGAGGCAGAGCCGGGCGTCATGTCGAACAGGTCGCGCAAGAAATTGTCTTCGGCTGTGTTTTCATCTAGGCGGCGCACTAGGTAAGCAATGGCACTGTGGAAGTCATCACTATTGACCACCGGCGCGTATAACAACAGTCCGCCAGCTTTTTCTTGAACAGCCCGCGCTTGATGATTAGCCATCCCTTCTAGCATTTCAAATTCAACGTAGTCTTGCACATTGTTATGTTCGCGCTGCAACAGCCCGTAGGCCACGTCAAATAGATTGTGGCTGGCAATGCCAAGGTTGACCGCTTTGGCGTGTTCAATCTCACAGCCGTAGGTCACCATGCGCTTGTAGTTGGCGTCTACATCAGTCTTGTAATAGTAGGGCGCTTGCTCCCAGTCGTGCAGGGCGGCTTCTACTTTTTCCATGGCCAAGTTAGCGCCTTTTACAATGCGCAGTTTGATCGGTGCCCCGCCAGCGGCCACGCGGTCCATGGCCCATTCTGTAAGGTCGCGTTGAATTGGGTGCGAGTCGGGCAGGTAGGCTTGCAAGACGATGCCAGCCCGTAACGATTGGAAGGCTGGTTCTTCTAGCGTGCGTTTGAAGGCCGCGACCGTGAGGTGCAAATCGCGATACTCTTCCATATCCAGATTGACAAACTTTGGCGTGACGCGTCCGTCTGGATGGGTGAAGGTGTTCTCTAGGGCGGTGCGGTACAAAATCCGCAGGCGCGTTTGCAGTTCATCTACGGTGTGTTCAAAGGCCACCATGTTGATCTGGCTAAAAACCGACGAGATTTTGACAGAAATGTATTCGACGTCTGGCCGTTGCAGCATGCTGATGTAGCTGTCGAGGCGGCGTTTGGCTTCGGCTTCCCCCAGAATGGCTTCGCCCAAGTAGTTGATATTGAGGCGCGTTTTGCCAGCATAGCGCGTTTGCAAGTACTTTTTGAGCGGCGCATCTTCTGCAGGCAGAATAACGTTTTCAGTTTCTTGGCGCAGTTTTTCAACGATCTTTGGCACGACAAAACCGGGTAAATATTGACTAACTTCAGTGCCCACTTTGAGCATTGCCCGTTCCACCGGCGCTAGATAGTGCGGCACGCCATACTTGCTGACCAAGTGCGCAAGCTGGTCGGCAACGCGGCTAGGGTTATGACTGCGAAACGCCTGATCAGACATCGCCATCGTCATTTTCTTGCCGTTGTCGTCGGTCATCATGCGCGCGAGCTGTTCGCCTTGCTGCGCTTCTGTGCGCGTTTGCTGCTGTTGTGCTTCAGTCAGCAACTGTGCGGCAAGCGCGATGGTGGCCTCGGCCAGATTGTTTTGCTTTGTATCGACGGAATTATCGGTGACCAAGTGCATAAGAGAGTTCTCCAGCTACGGTTTTTATGGTTTGTGCGAGTGTGGTTAGACGGTCAGGTGTGATGCGCATGCTCGGCCCAGCCATACTGAGCGCGGCGCGTAGATTGCCAGTGGCATCGAAAATGGGTGCGGCGGTTGCCATCACGCCAAGCTCTAATTCATTGCGTGTGGTTGCCACGCCAGTTTGGTGGATTAGATCGAGTTGTGCGGTAAATGCGGTGAGATCAAGACTAGTATCCGCTTGTTGTAACGCTTCTAAGATCAGGTCGCGTTCATCAACCGGTTGCCAAGCTAGCAAGACTTTGCC
>JAHDBW010000317.1:1313-3734 GCA_020630175.1 Anaerolineales bacterium | reverse complement strand
TGCAACATGCTTTAGCATGTTTACCACACTAGCAATGGATTTCAATCCATCTGCGTCCGTGGCGAAACGTCTTTAGTAGCGCCAATTAATAGCAAACATCTAATAGAACCACCAGTCCTAACGCCACCAAATACGCATTCCCCCTTACGCATTTTTCTCCCTACAACGCAATCAACGCAATCGCCAGCACACACAGCCCCACGCCAAGCCATTGCAGTTTAGACACTTGTTCCTTCAACACCCAACTGGCTAGCATCACCGTAAACATCGGATACATCGAAGACAGCACCGCCGCGACATCTAAACGGGTGAGCTGCTGCGCCAGCACGTAGAATGCGTTGCCTGCTGCATCTAGCGCGCCTGCCAACAACGCAATCGGCGCAGTTTGCGGCATCGGGACTGATTTCCCTTGCCAGAACAAAATCGCAAGAATGAAGGGGATGGTGGTCGCTTTTGCAGACAATAGCGGCCAGAACAGATAGCGATCATCTGTAAACGAGATCAGCAAAATGAAGAGGCCAAATGAAAACCCAGCTGCTAAGCCAATTCCAAGGCCTTTGCGATTGCTAAAATCGGCATGTGTGGCAGACTGCGACGCTAGCCAAATCCCAAGCAAAGCCACCACAAACCCCACCAGCGTCAGGTAACCCGGTAACCCATCGGTGAGGATTGAATAAAGCGCCGGAATCCCAGCCGTCATCACGCCGGTAATGGGGGACACAACCGCCGCGTAGCCCGTGGCTAAGCCGTGAAAAAGCAACGCTAATCCCAAGGTGCCTAAGATGCCAGCCGTGCCGCCAATCAGCAGGTTGCGCGCATCGGGCCAAGGTTCGTTGGCAATCAGCCCGGCTGCAATCAATAAAATTGAAGCCGCCGGGACAGAGAGACTGAGCACTTGAAAAGGGCTGAGTTTGCGGGAGGCAAAGCCGCCAGAAAAATCACCAGTGCCAAAGCTGAGTGAAGAAAGTAATGCGGCAAGGGCGCCTAACAGGGCTGAATTCATTGAAGGTTAGTCGACAAAAATTGTGCGTGGATCGACGTCTGCGGTTCCAAGCTGGGCTTTGATTTCGGCGTGCTTTTCACGCGTGATTGGGTAGAAGTAACCAAAAACAATCGCAATTGCCAACAGCACCAACGGCACGAGGCCAATCGACCAGCGAATGGCAGTCACTGCGGAAGCAGGCTGAGAAACAATCGCGCCGCCCGTGCTTTCAATAAAGCCTTGGCTGGCGAGCGCTTGGCTAAAGAGCCAAATTGCGCCCCCCGTGCCCAGCTTTTGAAAGAACGAGGCAAAGGCGTAAAACGAGCCTTCACGGCGTTGCCCAGTGCGTAGCTCATCTAGCTCAACCACGTCGGGGATCATCGACCACGGTAGGAAGTAGGCCACCGCAACGCCTGAGCCGCTTAGGGCAGCAAATAGGTAGAACAGGTTGATTTGCCCCGCAGGCAACAACGCGATGAGCACTTGTGTTCCCATCCACGCTAAACAGCCCCAGATAAAGGCGCGACGCTTGTCAAATTTACGGGCCATCCACACCCAAAATGGGATGAACAAAATGCCAAAGACTTGCGCAATTAGAATCACGATGTTGGTCTCTAGCTCGGTCATCTTCATATAGAACTGCGCGAAGAAGGCCAGCACGGTTGCCACGAGGCTGGCGGTGGTCCAGCTGAATAGGTACAGCCCCATCACCATCCAAAACGGTTTGTTAGACAGCGTGGCACGGATGGAAGACAGCGCATCAAGGTCATTGACCGGCGCTTTGGGATCGTCGTATTCCTTGGTAACGGAGAACGCAATCCAAATGGGAATTGCCGACAGTAGCCCGATGATGATGCCAAGCACAGCAAACCGCTGCTGAGCATCTTCGATTACCGTTGCCAAGCCCACCGCCAAAATAATGGTGAGCAGCCCGCCAAAAATTGAGTAGGCCATGCGGTAGCCGTTGAGCGAGCCGCGTTCGTCATAGTCTTTGGTGATGGCGGGGGTGAGCGCGTTATAGCTGACGCTGACGGCGGTATAGACCGTATCAAACACAATAAACGCGACGGCATAGTAAACAACTTTGCCCGTGACGCCAAAGGCCGGTACCAAGAATTGTAGACAGAATGCCAACCCCAACGGCAGCGCGCCAAACAGCAAGAACGCCCGGCGGCGGCCCCAACGGCTGCTCACTTTGTCTGAAATAATGCTGAATAGGGGGTCATTGATGGCATCCCACAAGCGGCCAATGCCAATGGCTAACCCTGCTTGCGCGGCAGGAAGCCCGGCCACGGTTGTGAGAAAAATCAGTTGGAAGAAAGAGACAATCGTCAATGGCCCACTCATTGAGATGTCGCCCATTGAATAAAGAAGTTTGAAACGTCTTGAAAGCATAGTTTGTGTCCTTAGGTGTGGTGGGCAAAGTATGCCTGAGAGTC
>JAHDBW010000317.1:0-1213 GCA_020630175.1 Anaerolineales bacterium | reverse complement strand
TTGCTGTACCGGGCTTTTGCCATCTAAGAGCACGAAGTCTTTTAGGCGTTTGGTGCTGACGCCTAGCGATTTGAGGTCGCGCAGCTCACGCAGGGTGCCCCGGCGGCGGGCTTGCATGATGGTAGCGGCGTGCTTCGGACCAATGCCCGGCACGCGCAGCAATTGCTGCTGATTGGCGCGATTGAGCTCAACCGGCGTTTGGGCCAGATGTTGTTGTGCCCAAGCCATTTTAGGGTCAGTATTGAGCGGCAGCTTGCCGTTTTGTTGGAAGGGCAGCTCTTCTACGTCAAAGCCGTAATCCCGCAGTAAGAACGATGACTGATACAGCCGATGCTCCCGCCACGGATTTTCTGGCGCTGCATTTTCTAAGGGCGTGTCGCGAATGGGATGAAAAGCGCTGAAATACACGCGGCGCAGCTTAGCGCGTTTGGTGAGCAACTCGGCGGTGGTCAGCAGCTCGACGTCTGTTTCTCCCGCCGGACCCACCACAAACTGCGTGGCCGTGCTGACCTTGCGCAACCGTGGATCTTCTTGGCGCAGCTCTTCAATCCATGTGAGTGGTTGCAGCAGTTCTTCGGTAAAGACTTTCATGGGGGCAAGCGACGGCAAGCGCCCCGCGTTAGGCGCTTCTAGATTGACCGATAGCCGATCAGCCAGTTGCATGGCCTTGCGTAGCTGATCCTTTTCTACGCCCGGCATAATTTTGAGGTGAATATAACCGCGAAACTGATGCTTGGTTCGCAAAATATCGGCGGTGTCTAACATTTTGTCTTGCGCGCGGGCGCTACCTTTGATAATGCCAGAGCTCAGAAACAACCCATCAACTTTGCGCGCTTTATGGAGTTTGATAAACGCCGTGGCCATCTCTTCTGGCTTGAACGTAATGCGGCGAAAGCTGCGCCCGGCGCGGAACGGGCAGTAGTGACAGTCGCGCTCGCAAGCCGTGGTCATCATGGTCTTGAGCAACGGCACGGTTTTCCCACCAGACACTACGGCATTGGTCACGCCTAGCATATTGGCCTTCGCTGCCTGATACGCAGACGCTGGCTTTTGCGGCGCATAGCAATCGGGTGCATTGGGCGGCGCCTGATTACGGCTGACTTCTTCAGCCGCCTCAAGGTGCATTTGCGAGGCAAGTAGTTTTAGTTTGTCTAGCGGTTCTATCATGGGTTAGCTCAATTGTTCTGTGATTGATTTTAGAACAGTTGAGCTG
>JAHDBW010000045.1:19101-22732 GCA_020630175.1 Anaerolineales bacterium | reverse complement strand
TCAACATCGTCAGCAGCATCTTGCGCAATTTCAGTCACGTCATCAAAGAGTTCGGCGGCTGGTTCTGTCATTTCAGCTGCAAAGTCTTCTACGCTATCTTCAATATCAGCGGTGCTAAGCGTTAGCGGATCAGGGGCATAGTTACGGTGTACATAGCACGTTACTGCGCCATCACGGGCTGCATTTAGGCACTGATCGCCTTGTTTTGTTATCGCGACACAGCGCGGATTTGTTTGTTCAGTTTTACTCATATAGAGGTCTCCAATTCAAAAGATTCATATAGTTGTAAGTTAATACGCAGTTTTTGAATTGGGGTTGCAAAACCAACTAAGTTCGTTGGATTTAGCGTTGAAAGATTTGCTTCACAAGCATAATTGGTAACGTTCGGACTTCTCGAATGCCTAACAAGCTAGCGACTATGAAGTAGACTAGCGCGCCAAGCCCGCCGCCAACGACAATTGACATTAGCGAACCGAGTGCAACGGCGTTCAGCACACTCACAATCACAAGCCCCATCACAACCGCAGCAATTAGTGCTTTGCCAGCATCCACTAAAATTTCACGCAGATTGATACCATTCCAACGGCGGCGTAAGATCCACATCCCAATGGCAACCTCTAGCCCTACCGCAATCGCGTTGGCTAGCGGCAATCCACCGTGCGCAACGCCCCCGGCACCCAACGGGCGGCTGAGCCAAAACGCTAGCGCAATGTTGACCGTAGTTGTGAAGAGTGAGACATAAAGCGGCGTGTAGGTGTCTTGCGAGGCCGCAAATGCCCGAATGACCACTTCAAGTAGCGAGTGGCTGATCAGCGTCAGCATATAAAATTGCAAGGCAAAATAGGTTAGCTGCACGCTGTTATTGTCAAATTCACCGCCCTCAAATAACAAGCGGATAACCGGCTCACCTAAGATTAGTAAGCCAACTGCGGCTGGCAGAACTAAGGTAAGAATGGCGCGCATCGCGTTGCTAAATGCTGCCCGTTGCCCAACCAAATCTTTCTTAGCAGCAAACGCAGCCAGTGTTGGGAAGGCAGCAATGCCAATTGCTGTCCCGATAATGGTCTCGGGCATATTCATCAACTGATAGGCATTTGCCAATGCAGACACGCGCCCTTCACCTAATTGTCCACCAATCCGACTGTTGATGATGTCAATCGTAATGCGGGCCAACATCAAGTCCACCATACGCGGTGCCATCAAAATGGCAACCCGACGTAAGTTCGCATCCTTTAGATCAAGCAGCGGATACCAGCGCAGCTTATGACGGAGCGCGGCTGGTAACTGAATGAGCAAGTGCAAAATTGCACCAAGCACCGTGCCCCACGCTAAGCCATACACGCCCATGCTAGGCGTCAGCACAACCGCCCCAAAAATAATGCCGAGGCTATACATCACCGGTGAAAACGCGGGGAGCAAAAAGTGCTGGTGCGCGTGCAGTGCCGCCGTAATCATGCCACTAATTGCAAACAGTACCGTCGCCAGGACTAGGATACGCATCAGCCGCCCCATCAATATTTGAATATCGACGGGAAAGGCGGTATCCGGCCCTAAGATCAGACGTACAAACGCTGGCGCAAACAAGATCACAATCAGGCCAGACACAGCCAACAGCAAGAACATACCGTTCATGACTTGGCTGAATAACCGATTAGACTCGGCGCGCTGTTCTTCATTATTGATAAATTCAGAATAAACAGGCAAAAAGGCGAAGGCCAGCGCCCCGCCAGAAAAGATTGCAAACAACAGTGCCGGAATATCATTCGCCGCGTTGAAGGCATCTAACTCAAAGCCGGTTCCAAAGCGGATATTGATGGCACGTTGACGCAAAATGCCCACGACGTTAGACGCCGCGATACCAAGCATTACGATGATTGACGCGCTCGCAACGCGTGTTTTTCGAGTGGAATTTGTCATATTAGCCGTCTTGGACAATGCCAAGCTGGGTTAGTGCCGATTCTGCTTCACGGAAGTTCGGGTTATGCTCAAGCGCTCTTTCATAATCTGCAATGGCGGCGTCAATATCGCCAAGTGCCAATTGCGCTGATCCGCGCCAAAAATAGCTTTCTTCTAGGCCGCCACCGGCATCGGTCAAGGTTATTTGTGAAAGATCATACACTTCTTGCTGCCGACCCGTCTCATAATAAGCCCGGTAAACACCAAATTGATACCACAACATCCGCCACGGCATGCCAACATTGCGCGCCATATCAAACGCGCCAGCTGCCGCTTCATAATCACGGATGTAATTGTAATTCGTGCCAAGATTATGCCAAGCAAATACGTTTTGGCTATCATCTAACGTTTCTTGTTGCGCCGTCCGTAACGCCACGTCATAGCTGCCAGCCAGCGTGGCATGGTCGCCCAGCATTGCCATCACTTTGGCTTCATCTTCAATCGGGAAAAGCACGACAAACAAACGATTGAAGGCTTGCCAATCATAATCAAATTTCTCGTAAGACACGCGTTCATTTGGACCACGATAGGAGTCAAACGTGATCATTTTCTGAGCGTTATCATCGTAACCAGTCACTAAAACATAGTGCCCCATCCAACCGATTTCGGCATCCACGTCATACCCTTTTTCAGCAATGACCGGATACCCACTCGCAACTAATGCTTTGAGCAGTTCTAAATTGCCACCAACGCGATACGCATGCCCCATCCAACTGACCTGCTCATCTAAAAACGCTTGCATTTCATCTGGGCGCACATTTTTATCATTCTGATCAGGCTTTAGAAATGATGCCGTCTGTTGTTGCGTGCCATCCCAACCCCAATAACTAAGCATCATCGCCAGCGTTGCAGGGCCGCAATTATTCCAACGTTGGTATTCATGCGAAATTCCTGTCAGGCTAGCGCCATTTGGGATAGCCGTCGGTTCTGTTATGGGCGGCGGAGTTTGCGTAGGCGTCGGGAACGCAATCAACGTTGCAGTGGCGGTAAAGTCTGGCGGTAGCGGCGTTGCGGTTGGCGCAGGCGTATTGGTTGGCAATTCAGGCGTTGGCGTTGCGGTTTCATCTGGCGCAACATCTTCAAACGCAATTTGAATTGTAGGCACAGCCGTTGCCCCGGCAAAGGTCAGCGCGCGCTCGGTGGGTTGTACCGTTGGCAAAATATCAGCCTCGCGCGGATTGATCACCTCACGAACGCGAGATTTGGCAACTTCTACCCGCCAAAATAGCCGTTCATTGACACTTGGCAATTGATAAACGTACGCACTTAAGAAGCCACAGCCAACGCAGGTGCTCATAAATAAAAGAGCAAATAAAATAAATGATGTATTGGATTTGCGGCGATATCGGCGCACGGTGCGCTCAACGCCATAACGAGAATTCATAGGATGATGTTACTACAAGCGATGGGGCTGTACAGGAAGCCTAATAACAATCAGTAGGTGATAAACGGGGAGTCGTAATTAAATAGACAGCAGTGCCTATCTCAAGCGCTGCGATCAAGGTTAGCCTGCTGCATGCCAATACAGTGATGATCGCCATAAGAGCAAAAAACACAGCAATCACCGGCCAGCGGATTGAGAGATGCACTACAACTAGCGCACGTATGCAAAATTAGTCAGGTGTCAGTTGGAATATCTAACTGTTCAACATGCGCACAGTTTGGGCACGTCAAA
>JAHDBW010000045.1:0-19001 GCA_020630175.1 Anaerolineales bacterium | reverse complement strand
AGACGACGCTAGCGTTGCCCTAAGTACTCTAATGCAGAGATTGCGTCAGTGAAATTTTCGTTGACTTCAAGCGCCGCTTCAAAGTCTTCAACAGCTTCGGTTGTGTTGTTGAGCATAATGCGTGCCCACCCCCGCCACAAGAATGATTCCTCAAGATCAGGCCGTGCATTTAGCGTAGCCGTGGCAAGGTCTTCAACGTCTTGGTAACGCCCCGTGTAGAAATACGCGCGGTAGGCCCCAAACTGGTAGAACAACATACGCCAAGGTAGCCCGATTTCACGCGCGGTGTCATAAGCGGTAGAGGCTTCAGCAAAGCGGTCAAAGTAATTTAGATTAGAGCCATAGTTTGCCCAAACGAAGGCATTTTCAGGGTCGCTAATGGTTTCAGCCTTAGATTGCGCTAGAGCATTTTCACGGTTTACATATTCGTCAGCGTCATCGCCCAACATGTATTCGATCTTTTGCAAATCACCCGCTGGGAAGACCAGAATATACAGCCGATTGAACTGCTGCCATAATTCATCGACTTCTTCATAAGACATTACCCGATTCGGGCCGCCAGTGGCATCTTGCACAATAAACGTTTGCGCGTCTTGATCGTAGCCGGTAATCAGCAAATAATGCCCAACCCACAACGTTCCGCCATTAACCCAATACCCAGTCTCAATAATTACTGGATAGTCGTTCGCAACAAATAGCTCGATCGTTTCAAAGTCGCCGCCAACGCGGAACATGGCATCTAGCCAGCCCGCCCGGGTTTTGACGTAATACACGAGTTCATCCCAGCGCACATTTTTATCACGCAGTTCAGGTTTTAGCAGTTCAGCAACATCTTGTTGATCGCCTTCCCAACCGTAATAGCTCAAGTTCATTGCAAGCGTGGTGGGTCCACAGTTGTTCGGCGTCTGATATTCATGCCGGACACCTTCCAACTGCATTTGTGCAGGCGGGTCAACCAGTTCAAATGTAATTGGCGTTGGCGTTGGCGTTGGCTCTGGCGTTGGGGCGTCTGTTGGTAAGGCGGTCGGCGTTGGAATCGGCGTTTCGGACGGTTCTGCAACAGAATCTAACAGTGCGCTGTCATAGTTGACCAAATTATCAAAGTCATTTGGCACGGTTGCCGCAGCAACCGCACTTTGTCCCGCGCCCGTCGCTGCGATGGGCAACACATCAGAATCGCGGAAGAAGCGATCACGATACGCAGCGCGAACTTGTTCAACGCGCCAACCGATTGCGGCTTCATTGTTGGAAATGTTCAACATGATCACAATCAGCAAAACTAAAATGCCGGATAGCAAAATAACCCAAATCCAAATTGGGAATTCACGTTCAGGAGAGCGCAGCGGTTCGTTTACCATATACCTTGATTATACTGACCTAGAAGGTAGATTGGGTGAAAGTATAGTTACAATTCATGAAACAAGTGGTAAGGGTTTGGTTTGGACGGCTTGCCGTCGGGCTGTTATTATAATTGTCATGAAATTTGACGAAGGTATTTATCAAATTGCACTCGAAGACTGGCTCTATCAGCAAGACTTTCAAAAGCATTTTGACTCCCCCCAACCGCTTGAAGTTGATCTAGGCGCTGGCAAAGGCCGTTTTATTCTGGCCCGTGCTGGCAAGCAGCCAGAGATCAATTTTTTAGGCATTGAGCGCAAACTTGTTCGCGTTCGTAAAATAGAAAAGAAAGCGTTCAGAAATGACACGCACAATATTCGGCTACTCCGTTTAGAAGGCCAATATTGTGTGCAATATCTTTTTCCAGATGCCAGCGTAGACACGTACTATATTTTCTACCCTGACCCTTGGCCAAAAGCAAAACACCACAAAAACCGCTTGATGAAAGCTAGCTTTGTAGACCAGCTACACCGCACATTGAAAACTGATGGCAAGATCCACTTTTCATCAGATCATCTTCCTTATTACGATGAAGTCAAAGCGCTAATGGATGCCGACCAACGCTTCACGCCAATTGATCCATTTATTCCAACAGAAGATGAAACAACTGACTTTGAACTGCTGTTTGCCGGAAAAATTCCCGGTCGCTGTTCATATCAAAAGCGCTAATCGTTATGGATATTCTAGACTTCACCCGTGGGATTGCTCGTGATGCTGGCCAGCAACTCTTAGATTGGCAAAGCAAAGTCACCGCTGAAAAAAAAGCGGACGGCTCACTTGTGACCGAAGCCGATGTTGCGGTTGATCGGTACCTTACAGAACAAATCCAAACGCGCTACCCAGATGACGCCATCATTAGCGAAGAACTATCGCACGACTATAAAGATAGCGAAGCCACTTGGGTAATTGATCCCCTAGATGGCACCACCAACTTCACATTGGGTCTGCATTTTTGGGGCGTCTCGATTGCGCGTATCACAAAAAATCAGCCGACCATGGCCGTGCTTTATTTTCCGGTGGTCGATGAAATGTACCATGCCTGCAAAGGGCAAGGCGCATTTGAAAACAACAAACAAATCCACACCGATCAGCGTGAGATTTCGCGCAACACTTTTCTCTTCAAATGTAGCCGCACCATGAAGTATTACAGCGTCGATTTGCCTTGTAAAAATCGCATGTATGGCTCAGCGGCCTACAGCCTATGCGCACTTGCACGGGGAAATGCACTGATTGACATCGACATCACCCCACGAATTTGGGACATTGCCGCCGGTTGGCTCATTGCCGAAGAAGCTGGCGGGTATATTGACACGCTAGACAGCTCAAAACCGTTTGATTTAGCACCGACTGTTGACTACCCAACGAAAGGTTACCCAGTCTTAGCCGCCGCCAATCAGCAGGTCTGGAACGCTGCCCGCGCTGCAATTACGCCCCGCGCCTATCCGCGCAATCGCGATGTCATTATCTAACTTATGAAGCATTGGATCTCTGCGTTCCGCCCCCGCACGCTTGTCTTGGCGGTTGCCAGTATTGGCATGGGTGCGTTTCTCACTGCACATGATGGTGTCTTCAACGGCAGCGTGGTTGCACTTGCCATTTTGACCGCGATTTGTTTGCAGGTGCTCTCTAATCTTGCGAATGATTATGGCGACTCAATTCACGGCGCAGACAGCAGTGAACGGGCTGGCCCAAGCCGGGCTGTACAAACCGGAGCCATTAGTAAAGCGGCAATGAAGCGCGCAATTTACTTCGCAGTCTTTGCCTCTGCCGTGAGCGGTTTAGCCCTGCTGATTGTTGCATTTGGGCTAGCTGGCTGGCAATGGATTTTGACCTTTATTGCCATCGGCGGCCTCGCCATTTGGGCGGCCATTGCGTACACAGCCTCAAAAAATCCGTATGGCTACATCGGGCTAGGCGATGTGATGGTGCTCATTTTCTTTGGTTATGTAGCGGTGTTAGGCACATATTTTTTACAAGCGGTTACCGTCAATCCGCAGGCAATTCTGCCCGCTACGGCGGTTGGCTTGCTTGGCGTGGCCGTGCTAAACGTCAACAACACGCGTGACATTCACTCCGATAAGTTAGCAGGTAAGAACAGCATCCCCGTACGGATTGGCGAACGTAACGCCAGAATTTACCACTGGCTATTGTTGCTAGGTGCCATTGGCAGCGCCGCAATTTATGTTTTACTGCGCTATGAAAGCGCAGTGCAATGGCTCTTTATGCTTTCAGCGCCTGTGATCTTGCGGACCGGCCTCAAGCTTTGGCAAGGTAAAACGGCAGCAGACATTGACCCATTGCTCAAACAGACCGCATTGAGCACCCTGCTTTTCACCGTTTTATTTGGACTAGGACAGTTGTTAGCCTGATCTCGCTATGTCGCGCCCCCCACAAGCACGCCGCATCTCGTTCTTACATCTTGCGCAGCTCGCACTGCTGGGGAGTGGTCTGCTGGCCTGCCAACTCCTGACGCCAAATGCAGCACCAACGCTGCAATCGCCCGCCGTCTCAACCGAATTAGTCGTTGAAGAACAATCAACCATCAGCGCCGAGATCCCAACATTAGATCTCGTTGGCACGCCGCTGATTGGCATCACGCCCCGCCCAACGGAAGCGCCTTTCTTTACAGCGGAGCCTGTCGAAGCATATATTCCGCCAACGCCATTACCCACATTTATTGGCGAACCCACCACGGTTGGCGCATTCCCAATCACGGATGAAATCATCCAGAAAATCCAGACCACGCCGCTGGAGTTTCGAGAAATCCGCTTAGTGCGTGCGCGTCGGGTTGAAGACACCAACAACGCCAATCTGACTTTTGCAATTTTATTTACAGGGGGGCAGCCACCTTATCAGGCCTTCTTTGATGCACGCCCCATTTTCACCGGCGTGGTGACTGAAGTGGTTGGTACGCCAGAAGACCCAATTGGGCTGGTGAAGTTCAACGATATTTTCTGGACATGCGGCGTGGGGTTCCCCGCAACGCTTATGTTCCAAGACGGAACCGGCACGCAAGTTGGCACTGACTTCTATTTTGATGTCGCTTGCGAATAGGAAGTTCCGTAAACGCTTTATAACGCGCTTACGGATATGGAATAACTAGTTCCATGCCTTGGAAAATAATTGGTGCTTCGGGATCTAAGCCGTTGAATTCAATAATGTCACGCACGGTAATGCCATAACGCCAAGCAAGTTCAGAAACCGTTTCTTGCCCTTGCACAACATGGATCCGCTGTGGCGTTGGCGATGGAGAAGGCCCCGGTGTTGGCACGCCAGTTAGCGTTGGGATGGCCGTTGGCACGGTCACAAACTCGGCAGCCGCAAAGTATTTATCAACTAACTCAGACAAATTGCCAGAATAGTGCCGCCCAATCAATTCAAAAACATCGCTGCGATTGGTATTCCGAAAGGCACCCGTGCGATAGTAATCTTGCAAGAAAGCAAAGAACGCATCATCCCCCATTTGTCCGCGCAATTCATGCATAAAGAGCGCCCCGTTGCGATACACATTACGCAACAGTTCTTCAGTGTTATCAACATCGTAAGCTGTGTCATTTAGGTTACCGCGTGGATTCCAATAATAGACCCGCGCCTCCCAAAAATCGCGTTCGCGCACTTCGTCATAAGCTTCTTGATACAAGTATTCACTGTACAGCGTGAGGCCACCGCCAATCCAAGGCTCTACAACCGGATTGCTGCCGACAAAATGCTGCCAATACATCTGCCCCAGTCCATAAGGAAGCAGCACGGTCAAAAGCTGTAACGTGTCAGAACGGCCCGTAAACTCGTCAAAGCCGCGCCCGGTGTGCAGCAGAAATCCAGCATTTGCCACAGTGGGCGTATAAATATTTTCAGCAATTACCAGCGTCTGATAAGGATACTTCCCGTAAATACGGTTGAACAACGTCAATGCCTGCCGCGTTGCAGTGAGTACGGCTTCTATTTGCTCTGAGTTGTCACTTTGCGGCAAGTGATACAAGATAATGTTGACGCCCGGAACGGTATCATCTTTGACTTCGATATAGTCTGGGCTAGCGCTGAACCCAATACTGCGCGCAGCCTTTACTTGATATTCCCACGTGTTATTGACGCGGCTTAGCGGCCCGCCACTGGCCACAATAATGTCTGGGGGCGCTTCAATGCGCAGGTTATAGTCAGCAACGTCGGTGTGCATGGGTTGCCCAACCAACGTTGGCTCCCACTGATACCACCCGGTGCCCGGCACATACGGCACCAACCTTGGGTACCAATCCGTAAATTGGATAATGTCCTCACTGTAGCCTGCATCTCCAAATGGACGGCGCGCAATCGGAATTGTAAATTCCGCGTCTAAGCCATAACGGATGTTGAGCGTCACACTGCTATTAGGTGAAATTGGGGCGGGAAGGTTCACAATCAAGAAGCCACCTTCTGTGGTCTCAATTGTGGTTGCGATGGTTTCTTGCTGCACAATGCGTACGCGGCTAAGTGCAAACCGATCAGTTTGAAGTGGCCAAGGCATGTAGAAAACAACCTTATCCCAAAAATCTGGGCCGGGGTTCACAATCTCAATGGTTTGGTCAACAGTGATTTGTTGGCCTTGATAGTCCAGCGCGACATCAAAGTCATACACGGCTAAGGCCCCTGCACCACGCCCAATCACACCAGTGGCGGTGCCTGGTTGCGTATTGCCAAGCCCCGGCGTACTAATTAGCAAATCCCCACCACCCGGCGGCGGCAGAATTACGGGGCGCAAATCTTCCTCTTCGCCAGAAATAATAGAGCAAGCGCCCAGCAAAACTAGCCCTAGCATACTGAGCAAGACAAGCCGAATAATATGAACGTTGAAATTAGATTGCAAAATTTATTCTTTACGCCTGATGTGAATAACAAGGGCAGGAAACATATAGTCGCGAAATCAAGGAAAAGAGCAGTGCGGATGAACTGGCGAACATTAGCGCATCAATCCAATAGCTGGCTCGCTAATCTGCTAATTTATTGCGCCAATTGCTTACTCTCACGAACGCAAACGCACGCCAACAATCAATTCTAGCGGTGCATTTCCATTTGGAATTCTGTAAATGCTAGGTGCGTTTCAAAACAATTACTGAAAGCGGCGGCAAGGTCAACTCTAAACACGCCGGACGCCCCTGCCACGCTTGGTCTAGCGTGGTCTGGCCGCCATAATTGCCTATATTAGCGCCGCCATAGCGCTCTGAGTCGCTGTTTAGCAATTCCGTATAGTGACCAGCTTCTGGCACACCGATGCGGTAGTTTTCACGTGGGACAGGCGTCAAATTACAGACGGTCACCACAAAATCAGCGCTATCCTTGGCGCGGCGCACAAAGCTCAAGACGCTGTTGCCCACATCGTGCATATCAATCCATTCAAAGCCGTGGGATTCAAAATCGACTTCGTGTAAAGCAGGCTGCTCTCGCTGTAAGTGATTGAGATCTGTAATCAAGCGTTGCAACTGTTGATGTGGCGCATGCTCTAACAAATTCCAGTCTAGCGATTGCTCAAAATTCCACTCGGCAAACTGGCCAAATTCACAGCCCATAAACAGCAAATTCTTGCCCGGATGGCAGTACATATAGCTGTACAACAGCCGTAAGTTGGCCATCTTTTGCCACAAATCACCGGGCATGCGGTCGATCATTGACCCTTTGCCATGCACAACTTCATCGTGTGAAAAGGGCAAAATAAAGTTTTCAGTAAATGCATACAGCAATGAGAAGGTAAGCATGCCCTGATGATAACTACGATGTACGGGATCATTGCCAAAGTATTGCAGCGTGTCATGCATCCAGCCCATGTTCCACTTGAGATCGAACCCTAAGCCGCCCACATACGTTGGGCGCGAGACGCCCGGCCACGACGTGGATTCTTCGGCAAAGGTTAGCACGTCTGGAAAGTCGAGATGGACAAGCTCATTGAAGCGCTTAAGGAACGCAATCGCTTCTAAATTCTCACGGCCACCGTATTCATTCGGCAGCCACTGCCCCGCTTCACGGGAGTAGTCTAAGTACAGCATTGAGGCGACAGCATCAACGCGGATCCCATCAATGTGATATTTATCGAGCCAAAACAGCGCCGAGTTCAGCAGAAACTCTTGCACTTCATTCCGCCCATAATTGAAAATTAGCGTGCCCCAATCTTGGTGCTCACCTAAACGCGGATCGGCATGTTCATATAAATGGGTGCCATCAAAGTAAGACAGCCCATGCTCATCTTTTGGAAAGTGCGCGGGCACCCAGTCTAAGATCACGCCTAGCCCGGCTTGGTGGCACGCGTCTACAAAATATTGAAAATCGGCTGGTGCGCCAAAGCGGCTGGTTGGCGCAAAGTAATTCACGGCCTGATAGCCCCAAGATCCGTCAAAAGGATGTTCGGTAATGGGCATCAGCTCCAGGTGCGTAAATCCCATCTCTTTAACGTAAGGGATTAGCGTGTCTGCTAATTCACGGTACGTAAGCCAGCGATTATGATCTTCTGGAATTCGCCGCCAAGACCCTAAATGCACTTCATAGACAGAAATTGGCGCGTTCAGACTTTGCGTCGTTTTGCGATTTTCCATCCAATCCGCATCTTGCCAAGCATAGGTGTCGATATTTGCCACGACAGAGCCGGTGCGAGGGCGCAATTCTGCTGCAAACGCATATGGATCAGATTTTTTGACAATATAGCCTTGATTGCGGGATCGAATTTCAAACTTATAACAATCGCCAACCGTCAAATTTGGAACAAAAAGCTCCCAAATACCGCTATCGCCACGGCTGCGCATTGGCAACCGGCGCCCGTCCCATTCATTGAAATCGCCAATCACGCTGACCCGTTCTGCATTGGGTGCCCACAGCGCAAACGCGACCCCGCTCACATCGGCTTGGGTAGCTAAATGCGCACCGAATTTTTCATACAGCCGCATATGCGTCCCTTCTTGAAAAAGGTGCATGTCATAATCAGATAAAACGGGATCAAATCGGTACGGGTCTTCAATTTGATAAGTGCGGTCATCAAACAGGGTAATTTCTAACTGATACGCAAAAGCATTTTTACGCCGAGCAAAAAACATTTCAAACACGCCATCCTGATGGACGCGCTGCATGCTATGCCGCTTCTTGCCAACCACAACGGCCACAGCCTTGGCCTGCGGCTGAAATGCCCGCACAACCAGCCCTGCCTTCCCCTCAGATTCGGCAGGATGGATGCCTAGCACATCAAATGGAGAGCCGTGAAAGCCACCCACTAACGCAGATAGCGCTTCCGGTGCGGCTGTAGAAGAAAATTGATTTAGATCAGACAAGAAAAATGCTCCATGCAATAACAAACGTTAGCTGTATTCTACTTTGCTTGGAAATAAAAAACCCTTGTCAATTCCTGACAAGGGTTTATACGTTTCTATTGGGGTACGACGGCGTTGCCTACACAACTTCCATTCGCGTACCGGCCTGATAATCGGCCCGTAAATAATCAATGCCAAACGGCACGTGCGGTGCTGTCCATAAATAGACCCACTTCGCAATGTTCGAAGGCACATTGACACAACCATGACTGCGCGGCAGGCCGTAGTCATTATGCCAATACGTCCCGTGATAGGCCATTCCGCTGCTAGAGAAGTACGTACACCAAGGCACACCGGGCAAGTCAAACCCACCGGGAGACGCCAAATCACCACCGGCCATATGGCGTGAAGCGCGCTTCCATAACACGTTATAAGAGCCAGGGGTTGTGGTGTAATCGACCAATTGGCCGCCTTCGTTGTACCAATCCCCAGTCGCACAGGTTTGCTCAAGCACAAGCTCTTTGCCTTCATAGGCTTGCATCACTTGTGTTTCAGTATTGACTAGCAAGAATTTATCTTCTGGCTTGATGTGCGGCGAAATTGGCATCAGTTCGGCTGGCATAACGCGACGCAAGCCAATCGCTGGCGCATAATAATGTTCCGTTTTGCGCTCGTCCCAAATCCGATACCAAATGTTACCGTCATCGTCGTTTACAACTGCGGTTACCCAGTACGTGGTGCCATAGTAAAAGCGATAGGCAACTTCAGAATATTGGTTTGCCCGGTAGCGCGCATCAACATAAGGCACAGACACATCGACCAAAAAGCTGCGCGGAATAAAGCGCTTGGGCGGCGTTTGATAGTCGTAAGCCACCGGCTGCACCCAACCAGAGTGGACCCACCCTTGTTCAATGCGATACCACTTTGGATTGTATTCCGGACCGTCGCCAACAACCGACTCAAAGATTGGGACAATTTCGTCTTTATCAAGACCATAAACCCACTCGCCCGCAACGCTAGGTTTATTGCGAACGTTGACACCCCACTCCACAGAGCGGCCATAGCCAATAAGGTTAGGAATATCATCTTCTGGCGGCAATGGACGCGATAACGTTTCATTAGCCAAGACAGCGCCTGGTGCTAAAAACGTTGCCAGTCCGGCAGCCCCCATTTTGAGGAAATTACGACGAGATACTTTTAAATGCATACAGTTATTATCTTACCAAATTCCAACTATGCACAGTGGGCATGATTACAAAAAGGCTATATTTTCTTACTTTACTTGATTACGTGCAAAGTCATGCATTAAATGTTCATTAACACGTGTTGGCCGCCCCGTTTTGGTATTGATCCAAACATACAGCATCGAAGCACGCGCCACCTGCACCTGATCTGCCTTCCGGACAACTGCAAAATGGCGAATGACGCTAATCCGTTTGCGGTTTGTAAACCACGTCTGAATTTGAAGCGTATCGTCTACTTTGGCCTGCGCAAAGAGTTGCAGTTGGCGGCGTTTGACAATAATGCCGAAATCGAATTCAGCCATACGCGCAGCCGTCCAACCGTAGGCAATGCTAAGTTCCATCGCAACATCTTGCAGAAAAAATAAGTACCATGGCGTTCGTAGCGTATGGTCTAAGTTCATATGCTGCCAAACAACCTGCCGCTCTGTTTGAAACGCATTCGGTGGAATAGCGGTTGTCTCTGGCAACAGCAGCGCAGCCTCAGACCAAACCGGCGTAATTGCTGCCGGGTGCGCAGCGCTGCTAAAGGTCAAAATGCCAGTTGCCGCAATCTGTCCATCTGGCATTTGGCACGTAAACTGGCACAGCGTTGTGTCAACCGTCGGCGTATCAAGCGAAAGCGCCACCGTCACCATGGCCCCAAACTGCACTTGCAAGCGATAGTCCATTTCTTCGCCAATGAGCTGCCACGTTGCCACAGCAGGCTGATGGATGGCTAAGGTATCTAAGACATAGCGTAAGTACGCCACGTTGTTGAGATGCCCGTAAGCATCACATTCGCTGGCCCGAACGGTAAAAGGATGAGTGATCATAAAAAGCTAGCTAAAAAATGCGCTGTTTGTCGTCTACAGACAGATTGTCGAAAATATGTTCTCAAAATTATAAGAAACGGCTATTCCAAGGTATAATACCTGTTGATTATTGTCAGTTGAACGCATGCGCTTCAAAGAGCCGCACGTCTGACAAAGTATATCCTTACGGAGACCAAAACCTGCATGGAAATTACCTGGTACGGACTTTCTTGCTTTCGCATTGTTGAAAGAAACATCGCAACAATTGTGACAGACCCTTATAGTGAAGAAATTGGCTTGGACGCGCTAAAGCTCAAAGCTGATATTGTGACATCAAGCCATGATGCACCCGGGCACCGCAACCTAAACGCAGTGCCAAAAGATGCCTTTCAATTGACTGGCCCCGGTGAATATGAAATTGGCGGTGTGTTTATTACCGCCGTTGAAACGCGCAAAGCGAATAGCAAGCATCGTAAAAATACGGCGTTTGTATTTGACTATGAAAGCCTAACCGTTGCGCATCTTGGTGACCTAAATCATGTGCCAAGCCAGTCTCGCATTGAGGCACTCGGCACGGTTGATATTGCTCTTGTGCCAATTGGTGGCGGGGAAGCTCTAAACGCAACCCAAGCAGCAGAAGTCATTAGCTTATTGGAACCTTCAATTGTCATTCCAATGCACTATAAGATCGCCGACCTCAATTTGAAGCTGGAATTGCTCAACAAATTCCTAAAAGAAATGGGGATTGCCAAAAGCGAACCGCAAGAAAGCTTCAAAATTACAAAAAGCGGGCTACCTGAAGAAACACAAGTAGTCGTGCTAGACGCTAAGCGCTAGTCAGATGCCACACGGCCCCGCAAAACTCTTGCTGAGTTGGGATATAAAATCCAACATGGAGCAAGACTTCTTTGAATTCAACCAGCGGTCGCTGCAACCAGAATTGGAACGCCTTGGCATTGAGCCAATTGAGGCGTGGTACACCATTTTTGGATCACAGCCCAACTTCATGGTGGAATGCGTTACCGAGACATTTGACTCAATGTACACCATTCTCGACAGCGAAGCATGGGATGATTTGCAGGTTGAACTGCTAAATTTTGTAGATAATCTAGAACAAAAAGTTGTCCACGCGCGGGGCGGCTTTCAGTTCTAACGCCCTAACTTAGGCAAACGAATGTCATCTTGCTGTGCACGTTGCCGATGCAAATAGTTACACAGCAAGGTGACTTTTTTATTTAAAAGCTATGCCAACTTCAGACCGCATCTACTTAGATTATGCGGCCACCACCCCATGCGACCCAGACGTGGTTACCGCCATGTTGCCATATTTTGGTGATGTGTTTGGCAACCCCTCGTCTATTCATCGTGATGGGCAGCGCGGTTGGCAAGCCGTTGAACGCGCCCGCAAAGCAATTGCAAGCGCGCTCAACTGTGCATCCGGCGAAATTGTCTTTACCAGCGGTGGCAGTGAAAGTGACAACCTAGCCTTACGCGGGGTTGTCTTAGCTGCGCAACGCAACAAGCAGCGCCCGCACCTGATTACAACGGCCGTTGAGCACCATGCGATTGGGCGCACGCTCGCCCAACTACATACCGACTTCAACTGTGATGTCACGTACTTGCCAGTAGACCAACATGGATTGGTCAGTGCGGCGCAAGTGGCAGCGGCAATTCGGCCAGAAACGCGGTTAGTCACTGTTATTTACGCCAACAATGAAATTGGCAGCATTCAACCGATTGCTGACCTTGCCCACGTTTGCAAAGAAGCGGGCGTCTTGCTGCATATTGATGCCGTCCAAGCTGCCAGCCAACTTACAATCGATGTAGACGCCTTAGGTGTAGACCTGATGTCTCTTGGCGCACATAAATTTTATGGCCCGAAAGGCGTTGGTGCACTCTACATTCGGCGCGGCACGCCAATCACGGTCACCCAAACTGGCGGTGCGCAAGAGCAAGGCCTGCGGGCGGGCACGCATAACGTGCCGCTTATTGTGGGTATGGGCAAAGCGATCGACGTCGTAGTTGCACAGCGTGAAGCATACAATGCGCACGTCCAACATTTGCGAGATCTGCTGATTGAACAGGTGCTAACCACCATTCCTGACGCGCAACTGACCGGCCATCCAACGCAACGGCTGCCAAATCACGCCAGTTTTGTTTTCAAGAACATCGATGGCAATGACCTACTGATGCGGCTAGATATGGTTGGCATCTCAGCGAGCTCTGGCTCTGCGTGTTCAACCGGCAACCCAGAGCCGTCTGGTGTTATCAAAGCCCTTGGATTGCCCCAAGACTGGCAGTTAGGCTCTTTACGGCTAACCGTTGGCAAGCACACCACCCAAGCTGAAATCGCTACCACCGTTCAAAAGCTGCGCGAGATCATTACAAAAATGCGGGCAACAAGCCCCGCAGTGCAGCGAGAAACCGTATGAGTACACCTTATTTAGAACCAAAACGCGTTGTTGTGGCCATGTCTGGCGGCGTGGACAGTTCAGTGGCGGCGGCGTTACTCGTTGAACAAGGCTATGAAGTGATCGGCCTGATGATGCGCCTGTGGAGTGAGCCCGGCGCAGACAACACCAGCGGCAATGCGGCCAACAAATGTTGCACCCCAGAATCAATGGGCAATGCGCGCTATATTGCGGCGCAGTTGGATATTCCGTTTTACGTTGTGGATACGCAAGACGTATTCCGCAAAAAGATCGTCAACTTCTTTGTAGATGGCTATTCTGCGGGCGTCACGCCTAATCCATGTGTGGAATGCAATCGCCATATCCGCTGGGATTTTTTACTCAATAAAGCCTTAGAGTTAGGCGCAACGCACCTAGCAACCGGCCATTACGCCCAAGTTCGGTATGCCGAAGACCACTACCAACTGTGGCGCGGCGTAGATCAACACAAGGATCAATCCTATGTGCTGAGCGTGATGGGGCAAGAGCAATTACAACACGCGTTGTTTCCTGTCGGTGGCATTCCTAAACCAGAGGTGCGCAAGCTAGCCGAACGTTTTGACCTGCCCGTTGCAAAGAAACAAGACAGCCAAGACTTGTGTTTTCTAAAAGACAATGACTACCGTCGCTTTCTACGCGACAACGTACCAGACATTATGGACGCGGGTGAAATTGTAGATACCACTGGCAAGGTGCTGGGGCAACACGTCGGGTTACCGAATTACACAATTGGCCAGCGGCGCGGCATCAAGGTTGCGGCTAGCTATCCATTATATGTAATTGGCAAAGACGCACAGGCAAACACGTTGATTGTGGGTCCCAAAGAAAAGCTCGGCACAAAATCGCTTATTGCCAAACGCGTCAACTGGGTCAATGGTGTCACGCCAGAGGCGCCGTTTGAAGCCCTAGTGCAAATCCGTTACAAATCAAAAGCCGTGCCGGCAACGGTTACCCCGCTTAGCGCACACACAATGGAAGTAACGTTTGCCGACCCAATCCGTGACGCAACGCCGGGTCAGGCCGCCGTTGTGTATCACGGCGAGCAATGTATTGCCGGTGGGATTATTTTCGAATGAACACGTTTTTATTAGGTACGCTGATGGCTATCGCGCTCGGCGCTGGTGCCCACTTTATACTCGGTGGCAGCGTTGGCAAATTATTCGCAATGCTAGCCGGCGCGATTGTGGGTTTTTGGATTGGGCACTTTTTAGGGTTTGTCGGTATCAATGCAGACTTTGCAAATATCGGCGCGTTGAACACCTTATCCGCAAGCATATTTGGCATTGTTGGCGCGATCTCTACCAACTGGTTATTACAACAAAACCCAGAGCGATAATAAGATTTCGGTAGCACAGGTCTGATTTCTCAGAGAAAACAGTTCCCCTAAGCGCCTAATTTCTTCTATAATCAAAGATATGGAAACAGATAACAGCGAACTTTATATCAATAATGCGCCTCCAAAAAAGAAAAACGACACCATGCGCTGGGTCGTTATTGGCGCAATCGTTGGCTTCATCCTGCTAATTGCTGTTGCGGTGGGCTTGAGTTGGGTAATGGTATCGAATCCGGCCATTACAGAGACCCTGCGTGATGTTTTCATTATCTGGATGGCATTCGTCTCTATTCTGATCGGCGTGGCGCTAGTGGTGCTAATTATTCAAGTCGCTAGACTTACCAACTTATTGCAGCACGAAATCAAGCCGATTTTGGACAATACCAATCAAACAATCAACACAGTACGCGGCACGGCTGCGTTTGTAAGTGAAAATGTATCTGAACCGATGGTCAAAATTAGTAGCACGGTAGCTGGCGTAACGCGATTTGTGCAGTTGCTGACCCCCGGACGCAAATCAAAACGAAAACGCTAATACAGGAGCACAATAAAATGGCAAAAGATGACGGCGGCGATATCGGCGCATTCTTATCAGGGTTTGTAATTGGTGGCTTGGTTGGTGCGGCAGTCGCACTGGTTCTGGCCCCACAATCAGGTGAAGAAACCCGCACCTTAATTTCAGAACGCGGCATCGAACTGCGTGACCGTGGCCAAGTTTCACTTGAAACAAGCCGCGCCCGCATCGGCGAAACAACAACCCAAGTCCGCAACCGAGCAAGCTCACTCAGTGAACAAGCCAAAACGCGGGCAACCGCAGTGCGCGATGCCAGCACCTCGCAGCTTAGCGCTGGCAGTGAAAAAGCTAAGACAGTCCTCGCCACTGGCTCAGAAAAAGCAAAGGAAACCCTCAAAAAGGTAACCCGCCGCAAGCCAGCTGACGACAACACTACAGCGTAGATCAGCGTCTATAAACAAACCAAAAATGGTGCCGTTGGGCACCATTTTTTATTTAACCCACAAACGTAAAACAACCGAAACAGTAGTAAGTCTGGTCAATTACTAGTAGACTAGGCGAAAGCCAACGCCCTATTCTTAGTCACAAAAGTCTCTCACCACCAACCATGAAGTTGTTAGCCCTGTCAGATGAGGTTGTTCCTCTGATCTATAGTGGACAAATCAAACAAAGATTTGCTGACATAGACTTGGTGATTGCGTGCGGTGACTTGCCTTATTACTATCTCGAATTTGTTGTTTCGATGTTAGATATCCCGTTAGCGTATGTGCATGGCAACCATGATGCGCGTAAGCAGCGGATGAGCAATGGGCGCATTGCCACAGAAGCCGAAGGTTGCCATAACATCGATGGCAAAGTGATGACCATCAAATCACTCAACGTGGCTGGGCTAGGCGGTAGTATGCGCTATCGGCCAGACGGTACGCATCAGTACTCAGACTCGGCAATGACGCGGCGCATCTTGCGCCAAACCCCGGCCTTGCTTGCGCGCCAGATCCAGCGCAGACCGCTCCACATTTTTGCAACCCACTCCCCGCCCTTTGGCATTCACGACCGTAAAGATTTACCGCATACGGGCTTCAAATCGTTTTTACGCTATCTGGATATTTTTCAGCCCCAGCTGATGCTACACGGACATATTCACCTCTACCGTGAGCCAAAACAACCTGTCACCCAATATAAAAACACCACCATCATTAATGTTTACCCCTATCGGGTTATTAATTACGACACAAACTCTGGGCAATTTTCCTAGTACCCAAAATCTGGACATTTAAGTAGCCAAGCTCGGACGCAACCCATTGGCAGAGTCTGCGGAGTCGCGTACAGTTAATATATAGAACACATGTATTTTATTGATGTAGGCTATTTAGAACTGTAGGTATTAATTATGAGCGTAAACGCATTTTATCGTGCACAAGCACAACAAGATTTCCGACGTGCTCGGCTGAAATCTTTGGTAACAGACATATGGGACTGGGTACAGGGTCGCTCACGCGAGATGCTGTCTTATGATGACGTCAAAGATCAACTGAAGCTCGGCGGGGTAATTTATCGGGGCACTAAGACCATCAAAATTAACGATATTGTTGGCAGCGTTGGGCGCTATGAAGACTTTGACCGCTATTTCTTCCCCGCCAACGACCATCTCAGCAGCCGTTGGCAACGGGTTGATATGGCCTTTTATGACGATATCAACTTACCGCCAATTGTGGTGTATCAAGTTGGCGATGTGTACTTTGTAGTGGACGGTAACCATCGGGTGTCAGTCGCAAAGCAACAGGGCATTGACTTTATCGATGCTGAAATTCGCGAAGCCACCTGCCAAGTGCCGTTTACCAAAGCTGACTTAGATCCAGCAAAACTGCGCACGCTTGGTGCCTATGCGGACTTTATTCGGCGCTCAAATGTCAATACGCTAATTCCGCATGAAACGTTTGAGACTACCATTGCAGATGGCTACAAACAACTCGTGCATCACATTGCAGAGCATCGATACTTCATGGGGATTGACTTTCAACGCGACATCACCGCTGATGAAGCCGTACTGCACTGGTATGAAACCATCTATGCCCCACTAATCGAAACGGTTGAGCAGCACGCTGTGTTTGAAAAGTTCCCGAAGGCCACACAAACCGACCTGTACCTATGGATTATGGATCGGTTGCACTTCCTAAAAGAACATCAACAAGACACGAGCCTAGAAGCTGCTGTTGAAGATTACTCAGCCAACCCCAAAGGCGAAACAAACGAACTTGTCGCCGACCTTTATCAACCGTTAGCCCAATTGCTAGGCCAAGGCTAACGGTAAAGGGTCATTCGCCCTTGCGTGGGCAACTGTGGTTGCCTGAGCGCTGTAATCGCGGCTGAAACGTGTGCTAGCACGTCACCAGCCAATACACAATCTGTATTCTCTAAGGTATTGCTTGCCAGTTCACCGGCTAAGCCATGCACATAAACCGCAAGCTGAGCCGCCGCAAATGGCAATAGGCCTTGCGCCAAATACCCCGCAATCAGCCCCGCTAAGATATCGCCAGTACCAGCCGTTGCTAAGGCCGCCGTGGCAAATGGCACGACCACCACATCACCAGCAGCATTGGCAATTACCGTAAATGCGCCCTTGAGCACAACTATCTTTTGCCACGCTTGCGCATACTGTTTCGCAATCCGTACCCGATCTGCTTGAATTTCTGCCGTTGACAGGCCCGTTAGCACGGCCATTTCGCCCGGATGTGGTGTCAGTACACTGGCATCCGGTAATAGCGCCGTCCAATTTTCAATTTCAGCAAGCAGTTTCAGCCCATCCGCATCAACCACAATTGGTGGCAGCGCAGCCTTGGTTGATTGCGCTGGCGCAACGTCCTCTTTGAAAAAGCCTAACGCGCCTTTGCCCTTAGGCGTTACAGCCCCAGTCAGCAATGTTTTCAGGAATTTCCGCGTTGTTGCTTCTGTGCCCCAACCGGGGCCTAGCAATAGTGCGTTTGCAGATGGCAAAGCAGCCTGCACAATCCCGACAGCCGAGTCTGAAATCACACCGTCTGTCATGCTCAACATGAGCCAAGTGGCTTCTGGCAAATTTGACGCCAATACTGGGTAAGCTGCCGCAGGCGTTGCCACTGAAACTAATCCAGCGCCAGAGCGATACGCGCCAGCAGCAGCTAAATAAGCCGCCCCCGCATAATTAACCGATCCCGCCACAGCTAACACCGTGCCATACGTGCCTTTATGACTATTCCGCGAGCGTACCGGCAATAGATCCTTAGCTGTAGTCGCCGTCAGTAAATTACAGTCGATGCGCTCTAACGCAGCAAATGGCGCGGCCCAACCGATTGGCGCAAGCTCTAATTGGCCAACGTAGTCTGCTGCGGGAAACAAAAAATGCCCTTGTTTAGGTGCGCCAAAGGTAACCGTAACATCGGCGGCAAGCGCCGCCGCATCAACAGCGCCAGTGTCTAAGTCAACACCAGTGGCAACATCGACGGCCAAATATTTTGCTGCGGTTGGCAGATTGGCGCGGACAGTATTTAGAATTGCACGCAGCGGCTTTCGTAGCGGCAATTGGATACCTGTGCCAAGCAAGGCGTCAATAATCAAGTCAGCGCCACGCGTTAGATTCATGAGCACGCGCAGCCGTTGATCATTCTCGGCATCAACCGCAAATACGCCAGCGGCAACCGCCTGCTGATGTAATGGAACGTCTGACATTGCAACTGTTGCATAGACCTGCGTGGCATAGCCTGCTGCGGCTAGGATGCGCGCAGCAACTAAGCCATCACCGCCGTTGTTGCCTTTACCAACCAACACCAGCACAGACGTTGAACGATCGTGATTGAGTAAGTCTTGCGCAATTTCAGCAACCGCAGCACCAGCGTGCGCCATCATTTCAGCATAAGAGACCATTTCCTGCGCGTCTGCGGTTGCTTCTAAGGTTTGCATTTCTTGAACGGTGACTATTTTTTGCATAAGTTGATTGTAACGAAGCTGTATTAACAAAATAAAAAAGCCCTCA
>JAHDBW010000316.1 GCA_020630175.1 Anaerolineales bacterium | reverse complement strand
CATCAATTCGCCTTCGAACAACAGTATTACAGTCTAAAGTTGCACATTAATACTTTCATGCCGTAATCTATTACTAACTTACGTTAAGCAACTCAACTGTAACCACCTATCTGTTGCCGCACACCATGACTACAACTGAAAAAACTTATCTATCTAAAGATGAATGGGCCACGATTGAGGCCGCTGAACGCGCTTATATTAAGCAACGCCGCGAGCATGTTGGCATTGTAGAAGGCGACCCCGGTTGGGAAGATGAAGGGCCAATTGGGCTTACATTTTCCGGCGGCGGAATTCGTTCTGCGACGTTCAATTTAGGCATTATTCAGGGCTTATCTAAGCTCGGCGTTTTGCCGTATATCGACTATCTCAGCACGGTATCTGGCGGGGGCTATATTGGCGCGTGTGTCACGTCGCTGTTGGCCGATTTAGACTCGTTTAGCACGCGGCACAACAACTTTCCGCTCAACCCTAATATCAAAGCCTTTCAGTCTGAGGATGTCACCGAGCCTGAGACGTTTAATAACACAACAACTGCTGCGGGCGTGAATGCACAGGTTGCCCATTTGCGCCGCCGTGGAAACTTTATTGCCCCGCAATTGCAGCTGTTCTCCATTGATGTCATGCGCGCCGTTGGGGCGTCAATCACGGGGATCTTCTTTACGATTGGCATCTTCATGATTTTCTTCTTAGCGCTGGCCAGCACGCACTATGCCTTTGCGGGGTTGCTAACAAGTGATCTATTTCAAGACGGCAACACCCTCGCCGCTGAACTAGACGCCACGCTCACGATGGCAGAACGGCAGGCCCTGCTGACCGAGTTAGCGCTAGACAGCATCAGTGACGCGCCAGACACGTATCACATCCACCTAATTCGCGAAAAAACGAACTTTATTCCCAATGTTTCGTTTATCGGTGGCTTGAATGCGGGGATTGCGCAGATTATTTCGCCAGATATTTTCAAATTTACGCAGGGCATCGTGACCTTCGCGGTGGGTGCCATCGTGGCGATGTTGGCTGTGTCTGTGCTGTATTTCATCTCGCTGGAAGAAACGCTGCCCCGCTCTGAGCTGATGAAGCGCGCGCTAAGCGGCACGCGCCACAAGCCAATGCGCAACATGATCAGCCACTTGGTCACGCGCTATTTAGATAGCCAAGACGCCGAAGAAGAAATCCGCTTTAGTTCACGCAAAAATCGCTATGAGCGCGCCGCACTATTACTAATTACGATTATTTGTATCGTGGTGATGGCGGTCACAATTGGGATTTTGAAATGGGTTCAACCCGCGGCTTCAAATAGCCTGTATTGGTTGCTCACGCCGTTTATATTTACCGTTGGCGTACGGGTCGGTACGGTTATATTGCACCCGTTCTTTATGAACTCACGCCGCTGGACGTTTGACTTCCGCTCTGCCCAGTCTATGTTTCAGGGCTATTCCACATATGCGATGGTGTTCTTTTTAATCGCCACAATCCTCATTGTGCCGCAGTATGTGAATATCGCTTTGCCCTCTAGCGATGTGGCGATCAAAAGCCCGGCCTTACCTGCAATGACGGTAATTTTTTCTGCATTATGGGCCGCCTGGCTATCACGCTCGCGCAGCGATAGCTCGAATTCAATGTTCAAGCAATTCTTTACGCTACCGCAAATACTGCGCAATGCGTTACTGGGCATCTTAGTCTGGCTAATTATGTTCACGGGGATTTACTTTTACGAGGTGCTGTTTGAAGCACTTGTGGAATTGGTTATCCATCAAGCAATGCCTGCAATTGTCTCTGGGATTGGTCTGGTCGCGATGCTGGTCTTTATCGTCTTTGGCTCAATTATCAATTACAACCGCGTGTCACCGCACTACTTCTATCGCGATCGGATTGCGGAAACGTTCCTCATGACAGAAACACCAAACCGGCGCGGCGAAGTTGAAACCGTGCGCGACGACCGCGAAATCCGCATGAAAGACATCAATCAATATGGCTCAACAGCGCCCTATCATGTGGTCTTAGGCTCTTTGAACTTGTTAGGCAGCCGCAACTTAGATCGTAAAGATCGTAAGTCTGACTATTTCACCTTCACTAAAGATTATTGCGGCTCAGACACCACGGGGTATGTTCGCACAGACCGTTACCTGATTGATATGGACAAGGATCTCACCGATCCGGCAAACTCTGGCATTAAGCTCTCGAGGGCTGCGGCTATTTCTGGCGCGGCGGTGGGCTCTGGCACGGGATTGTATTCATTTTTTGCAATTGCATTTATCACCACGCTGTTCAATGTGCGGCTGGGATATTGGATGCTCAATCCAGCCTACTACGATGAAAGTAAGGAAAAGCCAAACACGCGCACCGCACGGCTTTTAAGCCGCTTTTTCCCGTATCCACTGGGCGAAGGCCGCACGTTTTGGCCAAAGTATTTGCTGCAAGAATTGTTTGGCACCACCAACGAACATTCAAACCTCATCAACCTCTCTGACGGGGCTCACACGGGCGATAACACCAGCTTAGCCCCGTTGCTAAAGCGGAAATGCCGCGTCATTATTGCCAGTGATGCTGGTGATGATGCCGATTATTTCTTTGCTTCTATTGCGAACGTCATCCGGCAGGTTTATATCGATGACCGCATCAAAATCAACATTGATCTCAATGCCATCATCCCTGATGAAACGGGGTACTCTGAGCAGCACGCTGCCGTTGGCGAGATTTTGTATCCCAATGAAAATGGGGCCGCCCCAACCAAGGGTTGGCTTATTGTGATCAAACCCACGCTTACCGGTGATGAACCGGCGCAATTGATGACGTACTATCGACAAAATCGTGTGTCAAAGTTCCCGCATCAATCTACTGGCGATCAGTTCTTTGATGATGATCAGTTTGAGGCATACCGCACGCTTGGCGAGCTTTCTGTCACCCACACATTTAAGCATTCAGAGTTCTTCCAACAGCAGGGCAAGGCTAATGAGCGCACGATCATTGTGCCGCAAGCAGACGGTGCTAAAGTGGATACCTCTACCCTCACAGAACAAACAGTTGTTCCAGATTTGGATACTGAAGACGCGCGCATCAATTTTGAATATGCTGGCAAAACCCAACATCACGGGCGCACGCCGTTACAACCGCCTTCAGCGTTCTTTTCAGACGATAACTTGCGCAAATTGGCCAACGAATTGAAACGCTCGCAAGTGTGACCTTTTCAATATGGGGTGCATCTAACAGAGTTGCACCCCTTTAAACCCCTGGTACTTAATCAAGCTAAGGCACGTTTGCAGTGTAAACATGCCTATTCTCTTTTCTTCGCTTTAACCCTTGTCGTTTTAATTACATAATTCATAGTGTCCATCTTTATATGTGGTGTCAAACAGTGTACATAGCAAATACCGCTGTTTAAGTAACCTGTGTAAACAGCACCGTCACAATAAAAAGGGAGGCATTGTGTTTATTAGAAATTTATTTCGGTCTAGACGCCGAAAACACGAAAATGACAACAATGATTGCGTCATCAGGGAAGATGAGATCGATGCGTTGGCGAATTACGTTGCCGCTGGGCCAGAGGATATTGGTGTTGATGAAGAACAATGGAGTACAAGCTCATTTTTCTATCTGCTAGAGAAACGCTTTGGCGTGCGCTCTGGTATTGGTAAAGACGACGATCAAACACATTAATTTATAACGACATTGTTTTTATTCAATTTATATTTATCAATGTGAAAGCCGCGCAATTTAGCGCGGTTTTTGCATTAATAT
>JAHDBW010000315.1 GCA_020630175.1 Anaerolineales bacterium | reverse complement strand
ACTCGCGGCTACGCGCAATTTTGGTGTCGCTTCATCATTTGAATTCACAGAAGGCGTGACTTGTATTTATCCAGTCGGTGTCTAAAGTCGCTGTTTTTGCATCGTCGTGCGTAACGCGGGTTAAATAAAAAAGTAGGCACGTGTTACAGTGCCTACTTTTTTTAGAGTTGTCGATTTTTATTCGTTAGCGCGTTTGGCTCGCCTTAGAAACAGCGCCACCAAACACCATAAACATGCCGATCAGGCCGGCAATTGCAGCCATCACGCCCGCCACAATAAACATAATCGGATTGAAGAAGCCGGTCTCTGGCAATGCTGCCGGGATAATTTGCACCCCAGCCACATTTGAGTTGACTTGCCCAATACCATCGCCATAAACAAAGACGGCGTTATCAACAGCCACTCCGGCGGTTGCAGTTTCATTCACGCGGGTTGTCACCGTGATTGTTGCCGATTCATTAGTGCCTAGCGTGCCAACGTTCGCCGTTACTTCCCGGATGGCGCTATCGTAGGCCACGTTACCTTGGCTACCAAAGCCGCCAATGTAATCTAACTGGGCCGACAACACGTTGCGTAAGACCACATCATTTGCCACAGCCGACCCTTGATTGGTCACCGTAACCTTGTAAACCACTTCCTGCCCAATTTGGCTCAATGCCCGATTGGCACGCACATCAACAGCCAGCTCGGCCGTTGACGCTTGTACTGGCGCTGCCGTATTTGTTGGCACTGCGGTATTGGCAGCGGTGTTTGCAACAGCATTGTTTTCAGCTGCGGTTGTGGCCGTAGCGGTTGGCGTTGCCCCCTCTGCTGCTGAAGTTGCAGTAGCGGTTGCAGTACGTAGACTATTATTCGACCCAGCAGAATTACTCGCAATTGTGTTTGTGTCTGCGTTTAAGTTTGCCGCAGCTACAGCAACCGGGGTGGCTGTAGAAACCGGCGTTGCGGTTGCTGTGGCACCGGCAACCGGCGTAAATGTAGCCGTTGCCGTGTTTGTTGCGGTTGCGCCAGCCACTGGCGTGAAAGTTGGCGTGGCAGTGTTGGTTGCCGTTGCAGCCGCTGTTGTTGCTGTACCGGTAGACGAAGCCACACTATTAGAAACAGGCGTAAACGTTGGCGTAGCTGTGTTCGTTGCGGTTGCCGTAGCCGTTGCGCCCACTTCAGGTTGCACAGCAATGCCTAGTGGATCATAAATAATCCCATCAGCAGCCGTATCATCACCAAGCGCACCATCTTTGATCATGAAGGTAACGGTTACAACGGTCTTGCCGTCAATTTCTACCGTGCCAAAGGTTGCGTCATAGCTGTACCAGTCGGTTTCTGGGCCAGACGGTGTCGTTGGGCCATATTTACGCAGCACCAACCCCGTTGGATCGCTTACATCGTGCAGTAGCAAGGTCACTTCGCTTTCACCGCCAGTACTGCCGCAGCCTAGGCGGTAGTCAATCAGGCCGTATGGATAGTCATAGTTTTCATCACGTTCAATCACGTCAGATTCGCGCAATGTGTTGTCTACGACAAGGTCTTCACACGTGCCTTCAAATTCAACGGTGACATACTCTTCATCATCTTCAGCAGTTGTTAGCGATGCGACATTGTTCTGCAATGCATCTGGCACGCCGTCATTGTTGCCATCGCCTTGATTTGGTGCGTTGACTTCAACAATTGTGTCAATCCCGTTACCATCATCATCGGCGTCAAGATAGTCTGGTGTGCCGTCTTTGTCGGTATCTTGCGCATCGCTTGGGTCACCATCGCCATTCGGATCTGGGTTTTCCAACGCGGTGTCTAGGCCGTCATTTTCATCATCTGCATCAGCCCAATCTGGCTTACCGTCTTTATCCGTATCGCGGCAAGCATCAGCACCTTCTGGACATTCCGCATCAAAAGAGAGGCCGTCCGTATCAACTTCAGGCAGTGGCGTTGCTGTTGCAGTATTTGTTGCCGTGCTGGTTTGGGTGGCTGTGCTTGTTTTTGTTGCGGTATTCGTTGCCGTTGCAGTGCTAGTCACTGTTGCGGTTTTAGTCGCAGTTGCAGTGCTAGTTGCCGTGGACGTTTTAGTCGCGGTTGGCTCCAGCGTTGCTGTTGCTGTTGCCGTTTCGGTAGGTTTTGTAACGATGTCTTCAACGTCTGGCGCGGTGTTGTCTGCAGCTGGTGGCACTTCAGAATCTAAGACTGGTGGCACTTCTGTTGCTGGTGTTGCCGTAGGCGCTGGCTCTAGCGTTGCGGTGGGTTCAGCTGGCACCTCAGTTGCCACATCGGTTGGCGGAACCTCAGTTGGTGGCGGTGGTGGTGCGTCATCAATTTCTAAAATATTGAACGTAACCGAATCTTGTGGAATGTAGACATCTGGCGCGAGCACAGTATTTGTCGCAAGCTTTGCCACAACGGTATATTCACCACTGGCCAGCCCGGCGAGGTTATCATAATCTTCTTCAAAGAAAATGCCTTCGGCGTGCTCATCATTGCCAACTTCGTCGATTTGGACGTCATCAAGATAAATTTTCAAAACGTCATCGTTGCCAAATTCAAAGGTGTCATCAAAGTTGATGATGTAATACCCAAATGGGATTGCTTGCCCTTCAGAAAACACTGCGTCTTCACGCGGGGTCAAAATGCGGAAGTAGCGGCCTAACCCAGGGTTATGCGTAATTTGACTTGGAGACATAAAGTCAAAGAAAAATGCTGCGCCATTGTTCAAGTCATCTGATTCTTCATCGTCATCGACTTCGTCATCTGCCTCATTGTCGTCGTCATCTGACCCTCTACTCAGCGTATTTGAAGAATCGCTAGGGTCTTGCGTTGTGCCACCGTTTTGCAACAAATGTGAATACGGCGTACCAACGCGGCTAATGGTGACATCAGGGTCCAGCACTGACGGATCAATATCTAACACTTCCGCCTTACCCATCGCAACGGCTTTGGCAATAAAGTCTTGCTCATTTTCAGGGATATCGGTGCCCCAACGGACAAGGTCAACAAGATCGCCAAGCACCTTATCTTGCCCCTTGAAAAAATTAGGATACTCACGATAAAGCGACAGGCTGGTATTTTCTAATTTAAGGTTGTCTGGCCAATACAGCAGCAGCAAATCACCAGGCTCAAAATTGTCATAGGGTGGGTTGGGTTCATCTGGAAAGAAGCTACTAACTTGGTGGCACTGTACAGACTTAACACAGACAAAATAGTCGCCCAAGTTATCAACCGGAACTGTGCCTAAGTTAACAAGTTCGACCCAATCCGGATCGTCTTCGCTACCAGCGCCTTGGAAGCCAATTTCATTGATATAGAGTTCAGGCTCTACGTCTTGCGGGTCTTCTGGCGGTGAGGGGTCTTCAGCGTTTGGGTCTTCATTTTCAAGCGCTGCAAGCGGTTGAACATTGCCAACCAAGAAAACAGTTGAAAAGACTAAAGCCAAGAATAAATACAAATACGATCTAGAAAAGTTAGTGTGGGTAACAATACGGTACATCGGGCATCCTACAGTGTTTGGGTATATTTCCACATTTAGTGTAGAAGATTACATTTGCTGCAAAATTGCGATTCAATTGTTTTTTATTGAGGAAAAATAAAATGTAAGAATCTGGTTACCTAAGTCGCTCCCTATTTACTGAATCTTTAGTAAGGCTTAGTGATTCCAAGAAAGGTTCAGGACTCAGCCCTGCATCTGATGGCTAAAATACAGCTTTAACGCAAAAAGGATTAGCCGCAACGTAACGCAGCTAATCCTTTTATTGATTATGCCTAACT
>JAHDBW010000314.1:2697-3765 GCA_020630175.1 Anaerolineales bacterium | reverse complement strand
AATGGAACGCGCACTGGACCCGCGCTACTACATCAAGGCCGAGATTTTTGAGCAAGAAAAAGAAAAAATCTTTTTCAAGAATTGGATTTACGCTGGACATCAGTCGCAAGTTGCCAACAATGGGGACTTTTTTACGCTGACGTTGGTTGACCAAAACCTGATTGTCATGCGCGGCACCGATGGGGTGATGCGCGGGTTTTACAACGTGTGTCCACACCGCGCCCATGAACTTGTGGAAGTCTCCAGTGGGAATAAGAAAGCGATTGTTTGCCCGTATCACGCATGGTCGTTTGAAACGGACGGCAAGCTACGGTCAGCCCGTGGCACAGATCAGGTGCCAGGGTTTGATAAAAGCGCAGTCTGCATTTCTCAATTCAAAGTGGAAGTGTTCTGTGGATTTATTTTTATCAATCTAGACAACGATGCCCCATCAATGTCTGAAACCTATCCCGAAGTTGAAGCTGGCATTCGTGAACTGGCGCCAGATATCGACCGCTTGGTCTACACCTACCATCACACCAAACATCTGAACGCAAATTGGAAGATCGCCGTTGAAAACTATAACGAGTGTTATCACTGTCCGGGTGTGCATCAGACCTTTTCTTCTGGCGTAGTGGACCCGAAAAGTTACCGCATTGCACCGGGCACCAACTGCCTGTTACACACTGCGGTGTCACAGCCGCGCGGTAAGCAGGCTTACGAGATTGACGAAAACGACCCCAATGCCACCAAGTACGCATCGTTCTTTTTGTGGCCAACGTTTTCTGTCCAAATTTATCCGGGTGGCATTGTGAACACCTATCACTGGTATCCACTTGATGTTGAAAATACGGTGGTGTATCGCAGTTGGTTCTTTGATGGTCCAGAGCCGACGCCTGAACAAATGGAAGTGATCGAGCTCGACCGCGAAACGACTTTTGCGGAAGACTTGAGCATTATCGACAGCGTGCAGCGTGGCCTCAAGAGCCGTGGCTATAGCGCCGGTCCGTTAGTGTTAGATCCCTCTGGCGTTGCGACAACGCTAAGCGAAAACACTGCGTTTGAATTGAAAAAATTGGTGCTGGCTGC